>NZ_JAPVYF010000013.1:0-71141 GCF_041431705.1 Streptococcus sp. 27098_8_74 | reverse complement strand
TAGGTCTAGCTTTTTTTGTTAAGTTATTTACTTGTTAAAAGTTTAAATTTCAGATATGATAATACTATATTTTAAATTGAGAGGTATTCTATGTCAAATTTTGCATCTGCTTTTACACCTATTTCTGTTTCTTCGGCTAAGGAGAATATTGATACAGCTGAAAAATTTATTTTATTTATTGGACGTCCTTCTTGTCCATATTGTCAACTTTTTGAACCTAAATTATCAAATGTGGCACGTAATTCAAATCTTACTATTTTCTATATTAATAGCGAAAATAGTGAAGAATTAGAAGATATTCAAGCTTTACGTAAAAGATATGGTATTGCTACAGTTCCTGCTCTCTTTGTTTCAGAAAACGGTGCTGCTAAGGTTGTATGTGACTCTTCTCTTTCTGAGGATGATATTTTAGATTTTATTTCTTAGTCTTTATGGAGGTTCTTATGTTTATTTGTAAACACGAGGTCCAGTATTATGAAACAGATCGAATGGGTATTACTCATCATTCTAATTATGTTCGATGGATGGAAAAGGCGAGAACTTTTTTTCTAAGAGAGATAGGTTGGCCTTATGAAAAAATTGAAGAGGAGGGAATTATCTCTCCTGTTACTTCAATTTCCTGTGACTATAAAGCTACTTCTACTTTTGCAGATGTAATTTCTATCGAGATTAATGTTAAAAGAGTTAAATCTGCTAAACTTACTTTTGTATACAATATGGTAAATCAAAACGGAATCCTTGTTTGTACAGCTGTTTCTGAACATAGTTTCTTGTCTAAGGACGGTGGTTTTGTCAATCTTAAAAGAGATTATTCGTCATTTTTTAATCTTTTAAAAGAGCATTCAGTTATGAAATAAAAAAGAAGAAAATCAAATCGATTTTCTTCTTTTATTCGGCAAGGAGTTTTTGATAAATTGCTAAATTTTCATCATCAAATACGTTAAATATTACTTTTTTTATTATACTTGACTCGTCAATAAAGGTTTTGACTGTTTGAATGGCGATTTTGGCAGCTTCCTGTTTTGGAAAATTGAAATCTCCAGTTGATAGACATGGTATAGCAATTGATTCAATGTTATTTTTCTCAGCTAGTGCTAATACTGAAAGATAACTTTTTGCTAAAAGATCTTCATCAATTTGTGTCGGCTGGTCTACTATTTTTGGACCTACTGTATGGATGACAAAGGCAGAAGGAAGATTGTAAGCTGGGGTGATTTTAGCCATGCCAACGGGTTCTTCATATCCTTGTTCTAAGATGAGCTCGAAACAAGCTTGGCGTAATTGAACACCTGCGTATGTATGAATAGCGTTATCTATACAATCATGAAGTGGTTTCATACATCCAAGTAAGGTTTTATTCGCTGCATTTACGATTGCATCTACTTCGAGTCTTGTAATATCCCCTTTCCAGAGGGAGATTCGATCATCTTGTGGAATGGGCTGGAGCGAACTGAGTTGTACAAATCCTCTTTCCCCTTTTCTAACTTGTAGGTAAAGGTCTTGGATTGTTAAGAATTGTGTTGATGCTGCCATTGGTTTACGTGTATTAAAGAGTGCTCTGAGAAGTTTTTGTTTTTCCTCGAGTTCTTCTGGGATAATCAAATCATGTAATTCTAGATTTTCTTTTTTGAGTTCACCTATGAGATAGGTAATCATTGCATCTTTATCCATATTTACTCATTTCTATTTTTATAGTTTTTTATTATTATACTCCCAAGACTGCCTGTGGGCAAGTGATGTCTATGATAGGTAATGACTAATATTTGATAAGAATTTTTTATGTATGTGTCAAATTCTTGCAATAGCCTTTAGAATCATATAGAATAGGTCTACAAAAGTTTTATAATGTCTAGGAGGATGATTAAATGACACAAGTAGTAACAGATGCTACATTTGAACAAGAAACAGCTGAAGGCCTCGTTTTGATTGATTTTTGGGCAACTTGGTGTGGGCCTTGCTTGATGCAAGCACCAATTCTTGAGCAACTTTCTGAAGAAATTTCAGAAGATGAACTTAAGATTGTTAAAATTGATGTTGATGAGAACCCAGAAACAGCTCAGAAGTTTGGAATTATGTCTATTCCAACTTTACTCTTCAAAAAAGATGGTGAGGTTGTTAAGCAAGTAGCAGGTGTACATACAAAAGAACAAATTAAAGCTATCGTTACCGAGCTTAGCTAACTAATCGTCACAGTCCTGTTTGGGGATTTTTACTTTTAGTTTATTCAAACGACGAGGAGAATCATATGTCTTATTCATTTCAAAATCCTAGTGATGAGGTTATAGAATCTTATTTAAAATCTGCAAAGACGATTGCAATTGTTGGTTTATCTCATCGCAAGGAGGCAGCATCTTATCAGGTTGCTCATTTTCTACAAGCTGCTGGTTATCGTATTATACCAGTAAATCCCAAACTAGAAGGTCAGGAGCTTCTAGGAGAGCATGTTTATGCTCATCTTAAAGATATCCCATTTTCGATTGATATTGTTGATGTATTTAGACGAAGTGAGTTTTTACCAGATGTTGCCTATGATTTTCTTGAAACGGATGCAACAGTTTTTTGGAGTCAAATTGGTCTTGAGAATGAGGAGGCTGAGACTATTCTTCGTCAAGCGAATAGACAGGATATTGTAATGAATCATTGTACAAAGAGAGAATATATGCGACTCTTTGTTTAATAAAATGAAAAGGTGAGTGAGCTATGCTCGCTCGTTTTTGTTATAATAAAGCTATGATTGAAATTTTTGATACGCATACCCATCTTAATGTGGATAATTTTGCAGGAAAAGAACAAGAAGAAATAGATTTTGCAGCTGAACTAGGTGTTGTTAAAATGAATATTGTTGGTTTTGATAAACCAACAATAAATAAATCTTTAGCACTATCAGAGAGATATGATCAATTATATAGTACGATTGGATGGCATCCTACGGAAGCGGGGTCCTATTCTCAGGAAATTGAGGATATGATTGTATCACAATTGGATAATCCGAAAGTTGTGGCACTTGGGGAAATCGGTTTGGATTATTATTGGATGGAAGATCCTAAAGAAACTCAGATTGATGTCTTTAAGCGTCAAATAGCTTTGTCAAAGGAACACAATTTACCTTTTGTTGTCCATACACGTGATGCACTTGAGGATACTTACGCTGTTATTAAAGAAGTTGGTGTTGGTCCTCGTGGGGGGATTATGCACTCATACTCAGGATCCCTAGAAATGGCTCAAAAATTTGTTGATCTTGGAATGATGATTTCATTTTCAGGTGTTGTAACTTTTAAGAAGGCTTTGGATGTCCAAGAAGCTGCTCAGAAGTTACCTTTAGATAAGATTCTGGTTGAAACGGATGCACCGTATTTGGCACCTGTTCCCAAACGTGGTCGTGAGAATCGTACAGGCTATACACGTTACGTAGTAGACAAGATTGCTGAGCTTCGTGGTTTAACGAGTGAAGAAGTGGCTAGGGCTACTTATGACAATGCGATGAGGATTTTTGGTCTGGATGAATAGAATAAAGATTCAAGAAGTCATCGTCGTAGAAGGTAAGGATGATACGGCAAATTTGAGACGTTTTTATGAGGTGGATACCTATGAGACTAGAGGATCCGCTATTAATGAGGATGACTTAGAGCGTATCGATAAGCTTAATGACTTACGCGGAGTAATTGTTTTTACTGACCCAGACTATAATGGTGAACGTATCCGTAAAATCATTATGGAAGCTGTTCCGACAGCAAAGCATGCTTTTTTAAACCGTGGGGAAGCAACACCAAAATCTAAGACTAAAGGTCGTTCATTGGGTGTTGAGCATGCGAGTTTTGAGGATCTTCAAAAGGCCTTATCTGGAGTTTTAGGTAGTTACGATGATGATAATCAGTTTGATATTAGTAAATCAAATCTTATGAAGTTAGGGCTACTAATGGGAGCAGATAGTCGAAAGCGTCGAGAATATTTGGGCGAGGTGCTTCGTATTGGTTACTGCAATGGAAAGCAGCTTTTAAAGCGTTTGGAATTGTTTGGAATCACATTAGAGGAGCTAGAAGAGGCTATGTCAAATTACTAGATTACCAGTGATCTTAACATCAAATCGCTACTAAGTAGCTTATTATTGAGGTTGGGATAATTAAGGGTTTGGACCTGTTTTGTGTCCAAGTATAAAAATCGTGAAAATAATAAGAAAAGAGAATAAATGAGAATTGCAGATTATAGCGTGACCAAGGCTGTCCTTGAACGCCATGGCTTTACCTTTAAGAAGTCTTTTGGACAGAACTTCTTAACAGATACAAATATTTTACAAAAAATTGTTGATACGGCAGAGATTGATAAAAGTGTCAATGTAATCGAAATTGGACCTGGTATCGGAGCATTAACAGAATTCTTAGCTGAAAATGCTGCGGAAGTTATGGCTTTTGAAATTGATGATCGGTTGGTTCCGATTTTAGAGGATACATTACGTGATCATGAAAATGTTAACGTGATTAATGAAGATGTTCTCAAGGCGGATTTACAGACACGTGTCAAAGAGTTTAAAAATCCAGAACTACCAATTAAGGTAGTCGCCAATTTGCCATATTATATTACGACGCCAATTCTGATGCATTTGATTGAGAGTAAGATTCCTTTTGCAGAATTTGTTGTTATGATGCAAAAAGAGGTTGCTGACCGCATTTCTGCAGATCCTAATAGCAAGGCTTATGGTTCTCTATCAATTGCTGTGCAGTATTATATGACCGCTAAAGTGGCATTTGTTGTCCCTCGTACAGTCTTTGTACCAGCCCCGAATGTTGACTCAGCCATTTTGAAGATGACGCGCCGTGAACAACCGTTGGTTGAAGTTAAAGATGAGGATTTCCTTTTCCGAGTGGCTAAGGCTAGCTTTGTCCATCGTCGTAAGACATTGTGGAATAATTTAACAAATCATTTTGGTAAATCTGAAGAAGTGAAAACCAAACTTGAGCAGGCTTTGGAAATTGCTGATATAAAACCTTCTATTCGTGGAGAGGCTCTATCTATTTCTGATTTTGCACACTTATCAGATGCTTTGAGTGAAGCAGGTCTATAATTCAAAAATCTCACTGAATTTCAGTGGGATTTTTAGCTATGCGGAGAAAGGGATTTGAACCCTCACGCTTGAAAAAGCACATGCGCCTGAAGCATGCGTGTCTGCCATTCCACCACCTCCGCAGATGATATGCCTATTATACTGCAATCTATTGAAAATGCAAGGAGGCTCATGGGAAATGGAAGATCAGTTTTTTTGTTCCAGAAAAGCTTTTTAATTTGTGATATAATAGGGCTATTAAACGATTGAGGAGTTCACTTGCAAGGAAGAATTATCAAAGCACTGGCAGGTTTCTATTATGTAGAGCATGATGGTGTTGTATACCAGACGCGTGCGCGAGGAAATTTTAGAAAAAAAGGACAAACACCTTACGTTGGGGATTTTGTCGAATTTTCAGCAGAGGAAAATTCAGAAGGTTATATCCTTAAAATTGGTCAACGAATCAATAGTTTAGTGCGTCCACCCATTGTCAATATAGATCAGGCTGTGGTCATTATGTCTGCTAAGGAACCGGATTTCAATAGTAATCTTCTGGACCGTTTTTTGGTTTTACTAGAGCATAAAAATATAAAACCTGTAATTTATATTTCTAAGATGGATTTGGTTGAAGATGATTCAGAAATGAAGGCCATTCAAAAACAGTATCAAAAAATTGGTTTTGATTTTGTCTTCAGTTTGGAAGAACTATTGTCGCTCTTGACTGATAAAATAACAGTCTTTATGGGACAGACAGGTGTTGGAAAATCAACCTTGTTGAACCGTATTGCCCCAGAGTTGAAGTTGGAAACAGGTGAGATTTCAGACAGTTTAGGCCGTGGACGTCATACTACAAGGGCTGTAAGTCTTTATGATGTTCATGGAGGGAAGATTGCTGATACACCAGGATTCTCATCGCTAGATTATGAAGTGGATAATGCAGAGGACTTGAGTGAAGCTTTTCCGGAAATCCGTCAAGCTAGTCATGGCTGTAAATTCCGTTCTTGTACTCATACCCATGAGCCTTCTTGCGCTGTTAAGGAAGAGGTTGAAGATGGCCAAATCTGGCAAGTCCGTTATGATAATTACCTTCAATTTTTAAGTGAAATTGAAAATCGTCGTGAAACATATAAAAAAACTGTAAAAAGAAAGTAGGTATCTCATGTCATATAAAATTGCTCCTTCTATCCTAGCTGCTGATTACGCTAATTTTGCTTCAGAACTAGCTCGTATTGATGCATCAGGTGCGGAATATGTTCACATTGATATTATGGATGGTCAATTTGTTCCTAATATCAGTTGGGGAGCAGATGTGGTTGCTAGCATGCGTAAATATAGCAAGTTAGTTTTTGATTGTCACCTTATGGTTGTTGATCCTGAGCGTTATGTGGATGCCTATGCACAAGCTGGTGCAGATATCATGACCATTCATGTTGAAGCCACTAAGCATATCCATGGTGCTCTCCAGAAAATCAAAGCTGCTGGTATGAAAGCAGGTGTTGTGATTAATCCTGGAACCCCAGTTGAGGCACTTATTCCTGTACTTGATTTAGTGGATCAAGTACTTATCATGACTGTAAATCCAGGTTTTGGTGGTCAGGCGTTCATTCCAGAAATGATGTCTAAAGTAGAGCGTGTTGTGGAGCTTCGTGAAAAAGGTGGCTATTCATTCGATATTGAAGTTGATGGTGGTGTAGATAATAACACTATTGCAGCATGTGCCAAGGCGGGGGCTAATGTTTTTGTAGCTGGCTCTTACCTCTTCAAAAATCCTGATTTGACAGCGCAAGTTCAAACGCTTCGTGATGCTATCGATGCCTAAAATAGCTTTATTTGTCGGTGGTGAGCTAGAGTGGTTCACTACCGATTTTGATTATTTTGTTGGGGTGGATCGCGCATGCTTACGTTTGTTGGAGTTAGGTTTACCTATTGATTTGGCTGTCGGAGACTTTGATTCAGTATCTCGGTCAGAGTTAAAGATGATTCAATCAGCTGCCAAAGATTGTATGATTGCTCCAGCTGAAAAGGATGATACGGATACAGAGTTAGCCTTAAAAATTATATTTCAGTTATATCCTGAGGCGGAAGTAACTATTTTCGGTGCTTTTGGTGGCAGAATTGATCATATGTTATCAAATATATTTTTGGTCAGCGATCCTGGCTTAGCTCCTTTTATGAGGCGTATCTGTTTGCGAGATAAGCAAAATAAGATTACCTATTATCCAGAAGGAAGTCATAAAGTTTTACCAGAACCCAGAATGACATATGTTTCTTTTTTACATGAAGGTGATGGAGAACTGACGATTTTGGGAGCAAAATACGAATTAACTAGTATGAATTATTTCCAAAAGAAAATCTATTCTAGCAATGAATTCGTTGATGGTCCTATTCAAGTGCTTGTGCCAAATGGATATGTGATTGTCATCCAGACTAAAGATAGGAGTTAGTATGATCTATCTACTTTCACTTTTAACTTTATTAAGCTTGGGGATTCTTATTGTTCTTTTCTTGAAGAATATGGAGTTAAAAGAACAGATTAATAAGAGTTTGGAAGAAAATGCAGATAATCTTTCAGATCAAGTTTCGTTTCAATTGGAAAGTTTTGCTAAGACAAACCAACTGGAAACAACAAAGCAATTGAATCAATTGCAGATGGAACTATATCAACAGTTGACAGATATCCGAGAGGTTTTACATCAAAATTTGTCTGATAATCGAGACCGTTCTGACCAACGTCTTGAGCAAATAAACCAAAGCTTAACCAAAGCTGTTAAAGATATGCAGGATTCCAATGAGAAACGTTTGGAACAAATGCGTCAGACAGTTGAAGAGAAACTTGAGCAAACCTTACAAACACGTTTACAAGCCTCTTTTGAGACGGTTTCAAGACAATTAGAGTCGGTTAACCAGGGCTTGGGGGAAATGAAAAATGTAGCCAAGGATGTTGGAAGTCTTAACAAGGTCCTTTCAAATACAAAAACACGAGGTATTTTGGGAGAGCTTCAATTAGGGCAAATTATTGAAGACATATTGACTGTTAATCAGTACGAGCGAGAATTTCCTACGGTATCAGGTTCAAGTGAACGAGTTGAATATGCAATCAAAATGCCAGGAAACCATAAAGATGAATATATCTACCTTCCCATTGATTCTAAGTTTCCTTTGGAAGATTACTATCGTCTGGAAGATGCTTATGAGTCTGGTAATAAAGAGGAGATTGAGAATCACCGTAAGTCACTTCTGACTAGTATTAAGCGATTTGCAAAGGATATTAACAAGAAGTATCTTAACCCACCTGAAACTACAAATTTTGGTATATTATTTTTACCGACGGAAGGACTTTATGCTGAGGTAGTACGTCAACCGGCCTTCTTTGACGCCCTTCGTCGCGAGGAGAATATTGTTATCGCAGGTCCGTCAACCTTATCAGCACTCTTGAATTCATTGTCTGTAGGATTTAGAACTTTGAATATTCAAAAGAATGCGGATGATATTAGTAAGATTTTAGGCAACGTCAAACTAGAGTTTGGCAGGTTTGGAGATATGTTAGCTAAAGCTCAGAAACAATTGAATACAGCAAGTAAAACCGTCGATAGTCTTCTTAACACAAGGAGTAGGGCAATTGTTAGAGCTCTTGATACAATTGAAACCTATCAAGACAGTGCGACACAAAGTTTGTTGGATTTACCACGATTAGAAAACGAGGACAAGCATGAAGATTAATCAAATGAAAAAAGACGAGTATTTTGAAGGTTTTTATCTGATTAAGCGTGCAGAGGTACGTAAGACAAGAGCAGGAAAGGATTACATTGCCTTTACATTCCAGGATGATACTGGAGAGATTTCAGGCAACCTATGGGATGCTCAACCTTATAATGTCGAAGAATTTACCGCAGGTAAAGTAGTGCATATGGAGGGACGTCGAGAGGTTTATAATAATACTCCTCAGGTAAACCAAATTACCTTACGCTTGCCTACATTTGGTGAGCCAAATGATCCAGCTGATTTCAAAGAGAAACCACCAGTAAATCCTTCCGAAGTACGCGAATACCTAGAGCAAATGATTTTCAAGATTGAGGAAGCAACTTGGCAGCGTGTTGTTCGTGCCCTTTATCGAAAGTATAATAAAGAGTTTTTCACTTTTCCAGCTGCTAAAACAAATCATCATGCCTTTGAAAGTGGACTAGCCTATCATACAGCTACTATGGTTCGCTTAGCGGACAGCATTGGAGATATTTATCCAGAGCTCAATAAGAGTCTACTCTTTGCCGGAATTATGCTTCATGATTTAGCTAAGGTTATTGAACTTACTGGTCCTGAAAATACTGAGTATACGGTTCGTGGAAACTTGATTGGTCATATTGCTTTGATTGATGAAGAAATCACTAAGGTGCTCATGGAGCTCAATATTGATGATACGCGTGAGGATGTCGTTGTTTTGCGTCATGTTATTCTCAGCCACCACGGACAACTAGAGTATGGTAGCCCAGTGCGACCTCGTATTATGGAAGCAGAAATTATTCATATGATTGATAATCTTGATGCCAGTATGATGATGATGACGACAGCCCTTAACCTAGTAGGTCCAGGAGAAATGACAAATCGTCTCTTTGCTATGGATAATCGTTCCTTCTACAAGCCAAAATTTGATTAAAATCGAAATTAAGCGAGCATTTTATATGAAAATGTTCGTTTTTTGCTGTATTATGGTATAATAGTTAAAAAGTACAGAAAATATAGGTAACATATGAAATTAAAACGAAGTGAACGCATGGTAGTGATTTCAAACTACCTAATTAATAATCCCTATCAATTGACAAGTCTCAATACTTTTGCAGAGCGATATGAAGCTGCTAAGTCTTCAATCTCAGAAGATGTTGCTATCATTAAAAAAGCTTTTGAGGAAAGTCAAATAGGAGAAATCGAAACAGTAACTGGTGCATCTGGCGGTGTTATGTTTACACCGACCATTTCTGATGAAGATGCAAGAAGTCTGGTTGAAGATCTTTGTAAACGTCTTTCAGAGAGTGATCGTATCTTACCAGGTGGTTATCTCTACTTATCTGATTTATTGAGTACACCATCTATTTTGAAAAATGTTGGTCGTATCATTGCTAGTGCCTTTAAGGGACAAAAAATTGATGCCGTTATGACTGTAGCAACTAAAGGAGTTCCTTTAGCAAATGCAGTAGCAGATGTCTTGAACATTCCGTTTGTTATTGTTCGCCGTGACTTAAAAATTACAGAAGGTTCAACTGTATCGGTAAACTACGTTAGTGGTTCAAGTGACCGTATTGAAAAGATGTTCCTTTCAAAACGTAGTTTGAAACCCAATAGCCGCGTCCTTATTGTTGACGATTTTCTTAAAGGTGGTGGTACCATTACGGGTATGATTAGCTTGCTTTCAGAATTTGATAGTGAGTTAGTAGGTGTAGCTGTATTCGCAGAAAATGCCAAGGGCGATCGTGATATCCATGAATATAAATCATTACTTACTGTTTCTGACATTGATGTAAAAGCACAGAAGGTAGAAGTTGAAGTCGGTAATATTTTTGACAAGTAATTAATCTACGATATTATTCCTAATTTGATGATTAGGAATTTTTCTTTTTAACAAGAAACTGTTGACAATAACTATCGAAAAATGATATTATACTAGACGGTACTTTTTACTTTTGGTCTCTCAAAAGTGTACAGAGACGTGCTGACATAAGTTGCAAAAGTACACACAGATATGGGCTGTCACCAAGTGCCATATCAACCAAAAATAAAAAAACACAGGAGAATGTAGATGCCTACAATTAACCAATTGGTTCGTAAACCACGTCAATCAAAAGTTGTTAAATCTAAATCACCAGCTTTGAACGTTGGTTACAATAGCCACAAAAAAGTTCAAACTAACGTATCTTCACCACAAAAACGTGGTGTTGCAACACGTGTTGGAACAATGACACCTAAGAAACCTAACTCAGCCCTTCGTAAATTCGCTCGTGTACGTTTGAGCAACCTTATCGAAGTTACTGCTTACATCCCAGGTATCGGACACAACCTCCAAGAACACAGCGTTGTTCTTATCCGTGGTGGACGTGTAAAAGACCTTCCAGGGGTACGTTACCACATCGTCCGTGGTGCACTTGATACTGCAGGTGTAGCTGATCGTAAACAAAGCCGTTCTAAATACGGTGCTAAACGTCCTAAAGGATAAGAAGGGAGATAAGATAAAATGAGTCGTAAAAATAGAGCGCCTAAACGCGAAGTATTGGCAGATCCATTGTACAATTCAAAAATCGTTACACGTCTTATCAACCGTGTAATGCTTGACGGTAAACGTGGTACTGCTGCAACAATCGTATACGATGCTTTCGAGCAAATTAAAGAAGCAACTGGAAACGATGCTCTTGAAGTATTTGAAACAGCTATGGACAACATCATGCCTGTACTTGAAGTACGTGCACGTCGTGTAGGTGGTTCAAACTACCAAGTCCCAGTTGAAGTTCGTCCAGAACGTCGTACAACTCTTGGTCTTCGTTGGTTGGTTAACGCATCACGTGCGCGTGGTGAACACACTATGAAAGATCGTCTTGCAAAAGAAATCATGGATGCTGCAAACAACACTGGTGCATCAGTTAAGAAACGTGAAGATACTCACAAAATGGCTGAAGCAAACCGTGCCTTTGCACACTTCCGCTGGTAATCATAAGTTTCAAGCTGAATTACAGTCATATATTCATAAGATAAGATTATGGATTTGTAATAGGCTGACTTTGAATTCAAATAATATCATTCCTATCATTTGAAAACCAGTTAAATATTAGTGAAAAACGGGTAGGTCCTGCCTATCCGTTTTTTGACAATAATGTTATAATAAATAAGTAAACTAAAATATTTATAGGAGAATAAACCTAATGGCACGCGAATTTTCACTTGCAAAAACTCGTAATATCGGTATCATGGCCCACGTCGATGCCGGTAAAACAACTACAACAGAGCGTATCCTTTACTACACTGGTAAAATCCACAAAATCGGTGAAACTCACGAAGGTGCATCACAAATGGACTGGATGGAGCAAGAACAAGAACGTGGTATCACCATCACATCTGCCGCTACAACAGCACAATGGGATGGTCACCGCGTTAACATCATCGATACACCAGGACACGTGGACTTCACAATCGAAGTACAACGTTCACTCCGTGTATTGGATGGTGCCGTAACCGTTCTTGACTCACAATCAGGTGTAGAACCTCAAACTGAAACAGTTTGGCGTCAAGCAACTGAGTATGGTGTTCCACGTATCGTATTTGCCAACAAAATGGATAAAATCGGTGCAGACTTCCTTTACTCAGTAAGCACACTTCACGATCGTCTTCAAGCAAACGCTCACCCAATCCAATTGCCAATCGGTGCTGAAGATGATTTCCGTGGTATCATTGACTTGATTAAAATGAAAGCTGAAATCTATACTAATGACCTTGGTACAGATATTCTTGAAGAAGATATTCCAGCAGATTACGTTGATCAAGCAAACGAATACCGTGAAAAATTGATCGAAGCAGTTGCTGAAACTGACGAAGATTTGATGATGAAATACCTTGAAGGTGAAGAAATCACTAACGAGGAATTGAAAGCAGCTATCCGTCGTGCAACAATCAATGTTGAATTCTTCCCAGTTCTTTGTGGTTCTGCCTTCAAGAACAAAGGTGTTCAATTGATGCTTGATGCGGTTATCGATTACCTTCCAAGCCCACTTGATATCCCTGCAATCAAAGGTATCAACCCAGATACAGACGAAGAAGAAACTCGTCCAGCATCTGATGATGAGCCATTTGCAGCTCTTGCCTTCAAGATCATGACTGACCCATTTGTAGGTCGTTTGACATTTATCCGTGTTTACTCAGGTATCCTTCAATCAGGTTCATACGTAATGAACACATCTAAAGGTAAACGTGAACGTATCGGACGTATCCTTCAAATGCACGCTAACAGCCGTCAAGAAATTGAACAAGTATACGCCGGTGATATCGCTGCTGCTATCGGTTTGAAAGATACTACAACTGGTGACTCATTGACTGATGAAAAAGCTAAAGTTATTCTTGAGTCAATCGAAGTTCCAGAACCAGTTATCCAATTGATGGTTGAGCCTAAGACTAAAGCTGACCAAGATAAGATGGGTATCGGTCTTCAAAAACTTGCTGAAGAAGATCCAACATTCCGTGTTGAAACTAACCCTGAAACTGGTGAAACAGTTATCTCTGGTATGGGTGAACTTCACCTTGATGTCCTTGTTGACCGTTTGAAACGTGAACACAAAGTTGAAGCAAACGTAGGTGCTCCACAAGTATCATACCGTGAAACATTCCGTGCAGCTACACAAGCACGTGGATTCTTCAAACGTCAATCTGGTGGTAAAGGTCAGTTTGGTGATGTTTGGATTGAATTTACTCCAAATGAAGAAGGTAAAGGTTTCGAATTCGAAAATGCTATCGTCGGTGGTGTGGTTCCACGTGAATTCATCCCTGCAGTAGAAAAAGGATTGGAAGAATCTATGGCTAACGGTGTCCTTGCTGGATACCCAATGGTTGACATCAAAGCTAAACTTTACGATGGTTCATACCACGATGTCGATTCATCTGAAACTGCCTTCAAGATCGCTGCGTCTCTTGCACTTAAAGAAGCTGCTAAGACTGCACAACCAACTATCCTTGAACCAATGATGCTTGTAACAATCACTGTTCCTGAAGAAAACCTTGGTGATGTTATGGGTCACGTTACAGCTCGTCGTGGACGTGTTGATGGTATGGAAGCACATGGTAACAGCCAAATTGTTCGTGCATATGTTCCACTTGCTGAAATGTTCGGTTATGCAACAACACTTCGTTCTGCAACACAAGGACGTGGTACATTCATGATGGTATTTGACCACTATGAAGATGTTCCTAAATCAGTTCAAGAAGAAATCATCAAGAAAAATTCTGGTGAAGCTTAATTAGAACTTATAAAGTTAAGGTACTTATGAAAGTAAGTGCCTTTTCTGTTTGCAATTTTTTGAAAAAAATTATATAATATGACTGTTGAAAGGTTGAGTTGAAAGCGCTCAAGTTAATCTTTTCACAATAGGGAGAGCTTGCTCTCAAAATTATATTTATTTGATTTTCATAAGGAGGAAATCACTAATGGTAGTTAAAGTTGGTATTAACGGTTTCGGTCGTATCGGTCGTCTTGCTTTCCGTCGTATCCAAAACGTAGAAGGTGTTGAAGTTACACGCATCAACGACCTTACAGATCCAGTTATGCTTGCACACTTGTTGAAATACGACACAACTCAAGGTCGTTTCGACGGTACTGTTGAAGTTAAAGATGGTGGATTTGAAGTTAACGGTAAATTCGTTAAAGTTTCTGCTGAACGTGACCCAGAACAAATTGACTGGGCTAACGACGGTGTAGAAATCGTTCTTGAAGCAACTGGTTTCTTTGCTAAGAAAGATGCTGCTGAAAAACACTTGCACGAAGGTGGAGCTAAGAAAGTTGTTATCACTGCTCCTGGTGGAAACGATGTTAAAACAATCGTATTTAACACTAACCACGACATCCTTGACGGTACTGAAACAGTTATCTCAGGTGCTTCATGTACTACAAACTGCTTGGCTCCAATGGCTAAAGCATTGCAAGATAACTTCGGTGTTAAACAAGGTTTGATGACTACTATCCACGCTTACACTGGTGACCAAATGATCCTTGACGGACCACACCGTGGTGGTGACCTTCGTCGTGCACGTGCTGGTGCTGCAAACATCGTTCCTAACTCAACTGGTGCTGCTAAAGCTATCGGTTTGGTTATCCCAGAATTGAACGGTAAACTTGACGGTGCTGCACAACGTGTTCCAGTTCCAACTGGATCAGTTACTGAATTGGTGGCAGTTCTTGAAAAAGACGTTACTGTTGATGAAGTGAACGCAGCTATGAAAGCAGCTTCAAACGAATCATTCGGTTACACTGAAGATCCAATCGTATCTTCAGATATCGTAGGTATTTCTTACGGTTCATTGTTTGATGCAACTCAAACTAAAGTACAAACTGTTGATGGTAAACAATTGGTTAAAGTTGTTTCTTGGTACGACAACGAAATGTCATACACTTCACAACTTGTACGTACTCTTGAATACTTCGCGAAAATCGCTAAATAATTCAATTGTATAAAAAGAAGAGCTTCGGCTCTTTTTTTATTTCTCAAAATAATAAAACAGCCGTATAAATTGGCTGTCATAATCTTAGTGGTATTGTGATTTATGAATAAGCTAGAAGGAATTCCAAATAAGTAGAAAGAGCATGACACAACCCCAGGAGTTTTTATTGTGTTTTTGAATGGCTAGCATACCATAAATTAGTATAAAAACGGTAAGTGCTTCAAATAAGGTATAGATATCAAAACCAATGATTCCATGGATAAGAAGGCAAAAAATCGCACAAGTTATTGCTCCACTATCTAACCAAGAGTAAGGAGATGGAAAACGTATGCGTATCTTTTCAGCGATGACTACATAGTTAAATCCTTCCCAGAATCCCCAAATAAGACAGATGAATAGGTATGCTAGGATATTACTAGGAAATGATTGTATCATTACTTCTTTTGTTAATTGTATTGATTGAAGAGGTAGATAGGAATGAATCTGGTGAGTAACTACTTTCAATATGATAAGTGGTAAGGCTATAAGAAGAGATTGAAAAAGGGTAGGAACTAGTTTTTTTGTGATTAATCTAAAGTATCTGAAAGATTCTTTACGATAAAGCATAACAGTGCTGGTTCCCAAGCCTGCAATGGCAAATTGACAACTGGCTAATAAGATTAATCGAAGCCATAGTGGTACTAAGGTTTGGTTAGTGTAGGAAAAAAGAGTTGGTTTAAAAGTAAGAAAGAGTAGAAGAGGAACAAGGGTAAGAATGAGGATTACATTTAGATCATAGTCAGCTTGTTGCTGCCTATTGTTTAGTTGTTTTTTCATAGCTTTTTTACCTTTCTATTTTGATTATATGATAAATGTATTATACTAGCAATAAGCTAGAAATCCTTCTGATTTTGCTATCTCTTTTATTGATTTTGTGATATAATTAACACGTAAAAAAAAAGAAGGAGTCATATCTAATGGCAAAATTGACTGTTAAAGACGTTGACTTGAAAGGGAAAAAAGTTCTCGTTCGTGTTGACTTCAACGTACCTGTAAAAGATGGCGTGATCACTAACGATAACCGTATCACTGCAGCTCTTCCAACTATCAAGTACATCCTTGAACAAGGTGGACGTGCAATCCTCTTCTCTCACCTTGGACGTGTTAAAGAAGAAGCAGACAAAGAAGGTAAATCACTTGCTCCTGTAGCTGCTGACTTGGCTGCTAAATTGGGTCAAGAAGTTACATTCCTTCCAGGTGTTACTCGTGGTGCTGAATTGGAAGCAGCGATTAACGCTCTTGAAGATGGACAAGTTCTCTTGGTTGAAAACACTCGTTTTGAAGATGTTGACGGCAAGAAAGAATCTAAAAATGATCCTGAACTTGGTAAATACTGGGCATCACTTGGAGATGGTATCTTTGTAAACGATGCATTCGGTACAGCTCACCGTGCACACGCATCTAACGTTGGTATCTCAGCAAACGTTGAAAAAGCTGTTGCTGGATTCCTTCTTGAAAACGAAATTGCCTACATCCAAGAAGCAGTTGAAGCTCCAGAACGTCCATTCGTGGCGATCCTTGGTGGATCAAAAGTATCTGACAAGATCGGTGTTATCGAAAACTTGCTTGAAAAAGCTGATAAAGTCCTTATCGGTGGTGGGATGACTTACACATTCTACAAAGCACAAGGTATCGAAATCGGTAACTCACTTGTAGAAGAAGACAAATTGGATGTCGCTAAAGCTCTTCTTGAAAAAGCAAACGGTAAATTGATCTTGCCAGTTGACTCAAAAGAAGCAAACGCATTTGCTGACTACACTGAAGTGAAAGACACTGAAGGTGAAGCAGTAGACCCAGGATTCCTTGGTTTGGATATCGGTCCTAAATCTATCGCTAAATTTGACGAAGCTTTGACTGGTGCTAAAACAGTTGTATGGAATGGACCAATGGGTGTATTTGAAAACCCTGACTTCCAAGCTGGTACAATCGGTGTAATGGACGCTATCGTGAAACAACCAGGCGTTAAATCAATCATCGGTGGTGGTGACTCAGCTGCCGCAGCTATCAACCTTGGTCGTGCAGATAAATTCTCATGGATCTCTACTGGTGGTGGTGCTTCTATGGAACTTCTTGAAGGTAAAGAACTTCCAGGATTGGCTGCACTTACTGATAAATAAGTCTATTAGAATGATAAGAGTTGGGAAACCAACTCTTTTTTGTGTCATCTCATTGAGTGTTTGATAGAGGCTAAAACTATTATTGGAAAGTAAGTTTCTCTCTAAAAATTGGCGATTATTAGTTAGAACTTTGCAGTAACATACTGTATAAGTAGCCAAATGGTTCATAATCATGTTAAAATGGTAAAATGGGATTGAAATTTGAACCGAAAAAATTTAAATTTGGTATGCGTACACTTAAGACGGGACTTGCTGTCTTTCTTGTTTTAGGTCTTTTTTCTGCTTTAGGTTGGGAAGGGCTTCAGATTGGTTGTTTGACAGCAGTCTTTAGTCTTCGAGAAAACTTTGATAGAAGTATTCAGTTTGGTAAATCACGTATTTTTGCGAATACGGTTGGAGGTCTTTTGTCGCTATTATTTTACTTTGTGAATATGTGGTTTCATCATTCAGTTTGGGTGACCTTGCTATTGGTTCCAATTTTGACAATGTTAACGATTGTCATTAATGTGTCTTTTAATAATGCTTCTGGTGTTATTGGAGGGGTGGCTGCACTTTTGATTATTACCTTGTCTATTCCGCCTGATAATACCTTTACTTATGTTATTGCTAGAGTCTTTGAAACTTTCTGTGGAGTCTTTATAGCAATCCTTGTCAATTATGATTATGATTGGCTACTTAAACATTTAAAATAAGAATGATAGGGTTCTATTGGACTCTATTTTTTATGATTTTTCGATAAAATCCTTAAATTAGAGCGAATACACAATGTAATGTTCGGGAATTGCTTGTTGTGTAAGAAAAAGTAACATAAACTGTTGACATGTAGAAATATTCAGAATATAATTGTTAGGAAAGGAGGATAATCATGGCAAGAGAGAAAGAATTAAGGCGTTCTCTAGCTGTTTTTCCGATTGGAACAGTTATGAAGTTGACGGATTTAACCGCTCGTCAAATTCGTTACTATGAAGATCAAGGTTTAATTCAACCTGAACGTACAGCTGGAAATCGTCGGATGTACTCATTAAATGATATGGATCGTTTATTGGAAATCAAAGATTTTTTGGATGATGGTTACAATATTGCAGCGATTAAACATGAGTACGAAGAGCGTGAAGTTCGTGCCCAACAAAAACAAGTGGCTTTAACAGATGCGGACGTTCGACGTATCTTGCATGATGAACTCCTTCAGCAAGGCCGTTTTACGACCCCGTCACAACAATTTGGTAACTTGCGTATCTAATTACGCTTTGAACTTTTATTTTTGGTTTTTATAAAGGAGACCCCTATTATGGCAATCACAGCAGCTGATATTCGTCGCGAAGTCAAAGAGAAGAATGTTACTTTCTTGCGTTTAATGTTCTCTGATATCCTTGGTGTTATGAAGAACGTTGAAATTCCTGCGACAGATGAACAGTTGGATAAGGTACTTTCAAATAAAGCTATGTTTGATGGTTCATCAATCGAGGGATTTGTTCGTATCAACGAATCTGATATGTATCTTTATCCAGATCTTGATACGTGGACAGTTTTCCCTTGGGGCGATGAAAATGGTGCAGTAGCTGGTCTTATTTGTGATATCTATACTTCTGCGGGTGAACCATTTGCTGGTGACCCTCGTGGTAACTTGAAAAAAGCTTTGCGTCATATGGAAGAAGTTGGTTATAAATCATTTAACCTTGGACCAGAACCAGAATTTTTCCTTTTCAAATTAGATGAGCAAGGTAATCCTACGCTTGAAGTTAACGATAAAGGTGGTTATTTTGACCTTGCACCAACTGACCTTGCAGACAACACACGTCGTGAAATCGTTAATGTGTTGACAGAAATGGGATTTGATGTTGAGGCATCTCACCATGAAGTGGCGGTTGGTCAACATGAAATCGACTTCAAGTATACAGATGTTTTGAAGGCTTGTGATAATATCCAAATTTTCAAATTGGTTGTTAAGACAATCGCTCGTAAACATGGTCTTTATGCGACATTTATGGCGAAACCTAAATATGGTATTGCTGGTAGCGGTATGCACTGTAACATGTCTCTCTTCACTGAAGAAGGAAATGCATTCTTTGATCCAGAGGATCCACGTGGTATGCAATTGTCTCAAGACGCTTACTACTTCCTTGGTGGTTTGATGAAACATGCATACAACTATACTGCAATTATTAACCCAACAGTTAACTCTTACAAACGTTTGGTTCCTGGATATGAAGCTCCTGTATATATTGCATGGGCAGGTAGCAACCGTTCACCATTAATCCGCGTTCCTGCGTCTCGTGGTATGGGTACACGTTTGGAATTGCGTTCAGTAGACCCAATGGCAAACCCATACTTGGCACTTGCTGTTCTTTTGGAAGCTGGTCTTGATGGTATTATTAACAAGGTTGATGCTCCAGATCCAGTTGAAACAAACATTTACTCAATGTCTCCTGAAGAACGTAAAGAAGCAGGTATTATTGATTTGCCATCAACACTTCGTAACGCTCTTAAAGCATTGGAAACAGATGAAGTGGTTCGTCAAGCTTTGGGTAATCATATCTATACAAACTTCCTTGATGCGAAACGTATGGAATGGGCAAGCTATGCTACCTTTGTTTCACAATGGGAAATTGATAACTACTTGGACATTTATTAAGGAATTAAATTTGAAAATCAGGTTATGCCTGGTTTTCTTTTTCTTCTAAATTTATTAAGTTCTTGGACAAATTACGTAGTTTTAACTGAGCTGTTTTCTTTTGTCATATTTCTTTATTCCCCCTTAATCGCATTAAAATATGAGAGTGTTAAACTAATTCCATATTAATCTTATTCAGGGGGAAATATGAAAACTACAAAAAAAGCTGCTTTGGCAGCAGCCTCAAGTGCATTATTGCTCGGTCTTACAGTCGCACAAACAGTTAATGCTGATACTTATACAGTTCAAAATGGAGATTCATTCTTCGGGATTGCTAGTCAGTATGGTGTAGATCCTTATCAATTAGCAGCTGAAAATGGCATGACTATTTGGTCAACAATTGTTCCTGGTGGAAGCTTGGAAGTTTCAGGAGCTACTACGGCAGTTGAAGAAACAACAGAAGTTTCTTCTTCAGAGGTAACAGCTACTGATTCAGATGCTACTTGGAATCGCTATCCAGTTGGTCAATGTACATGGGGTGTTAAGGAAGTCGCTCCATGGGCAAGTAACTGGTGGGGTAATGGTGGTGATTGGGCCGGAAGCGCTGCTAGCCAAGGTTATGCTGTAGGTTCAACACCTGTGACAGGATCAATTGTATGTTGGACTGATGGTGGTTATGGTCACGTTGGTTATGTAACACAAGTTGGTCAAGATGGTCAAATTCAAATCTTGGAGTCAAATTATCAAGGTCAACAACAAATCAATAACTATCGTGGTTGGTTTGATCCACAAAATTCACTAACACCAGGTTCAGTATCTTACATTTATCCAGGTGCATAAAACGGAAAGAAGCGCTTATAGCGCTTTTTTACTTACTGAAGGATTGTGTATTGGACTAGATTTAAACTTAAAAAATGGTAGCTAGATGGCTACCATTTTTTTATGGCTCTATAATTTCTGTAGTGGGTAAAACCACTGTAGAGATTATAGAGCTTTTTGAGTGTAAACAAAAAGTCCCATAAGAACTATAATGAAAAGCAACCAAACCATCATTAGGAAGAACTTATGAGACTTATTAAGAATACCACAGAATTAATCGGAATTAAAGACCAAAATATCAAGATTTCACTTGTTTTCGAAACTGACACTCATATCGAGATTCAAGCAAAACTCGATTACCCTGCACCACCATGCCCTCATTGCCATGGAATGATAATCAAGTACGACTTTCAAAAACATTCTAAAATCCCTCTTCTCGAACAAGCTGGAACTCCAACACTACTACGTCTGAGGAAACGTCGCTTCCAGTGTAAAGTGTGTAAGAGAGTAACGGTGGCTGAAACCTCAATCGTTGAGAAAAACCACCAAATCTCCAACCTTGTCCGACAAAAGGTTGCACAACTTCTAACTGAGAAGGTATCACTAACGGATATTGCCAGAAGACTTCGTGTATCGACGTCCACTGTCTATCGTAAACTTGACCAGTTTACTTTCAAGGAGCATTATGGCAAGCTCCCAGCTGTTATGTCTTGGGATGAGTTTGGGTTCAAGAAAGGTGAACTCGCTTTTGTGGCGCAAAACTATGAGACCAACAAACTCATAACCATCCTTGATAATCGCCGTCAAACCACGATTCGAAACCACTTTTTGAAGTACCCATTGAAAGTTCGACAAAAGGTACAGTTTATTACAATGGATATGTCAGGAGCCTATATCCCACTAGCTCGCAGACTTTTCCCAAACGCCGAAATCATTATTGATCGTTTCCACATCATCCAGCACCTTGGTCGAGCCTTTTTAAAGACAAGAATTGCGATTATGAACCAGTTCGATAAGAAGTCTCTACCCTATCGAGCCTTGAAAAATCACTGGCAACTCTTTCAAAAGGACAGCCGTAAGTTATCTCTCAATTCTTTCTATTCAAAGACTTTCCGTCAAACCTTAAGTCCACATGAAGTTGTTGGGAAAACACTAGATTTTTCAGAAGAGCTTACCGACTACTATACACTTTATCAGCTCTTACTTTTTCACTTTCAGGAGAAGAGAGTAGATGAGTTTTTTGAGTTAATAGAGGAGAACATGAGCAAGGTCAATCACTACTTTCAAACGGTCTTTAGGACTTTTCTTAGACACAAGCAATACATCAAGAATGCGCTAGAAACAGACTATTCAAACGCAAAACTTGAAGCAACTAATAAGTTGATTAAAGACATCAAACGGTTGGGCTTCGGTTTTAGAAACTTCATCAACTTTAAGAAACGTGTCTTCATCATTCTGAACATAAAAAAAGAGAAGACCTATCAGGTCCTCTCTAGATGTTAGCTTTTCGTCACCCACTACAGTTGACAAAGAGCCTTTTTTATTTATCAGGTGTGAGAATCATTGGAATAATGATTGGTTCACGTTCTGTTTTTTCATATAGGAATGGGCGTAAAGCATTGACGATAGCTCCGTTAACAGATTGGATGCTAGCATCTTTGTTCTTAAGAGCGATACGAATAGCATTGAATAGAATGCGTTGGCTTTCGCGGATAAGATCGCCAGATTCACGCATATAGATGAAGCCACGACTGAGGATGTCTGGACCAGCTAGAATCATCTTAGACTTGAAGTCAACAGTAGCTACGGCAAGTACGACACCATCTTCAGAAAGATCACGACGATCACGAAGAACGGCAGCTCCGATATCCCCAATACCATTACCATCAACATAGATATCTTGAGCATTGAAGTGACCTGCACGACGCGCAGAGTCTTTTGTTAGGGCTAAGACATCACCATTTTCCATAATGAAGATATTATCTTTTGGAACGCCACAATCAACAGCAAGACCTGCGTGGACTTTCTGCATGCGGTATTCACCGTGAACAGGCATGAAGAATTTTGGTTTTATCAAACGAAGCATTAGTTTTTGCTCTTGTTGACCACCGTGTCCAGAGGTATGGATATTGTTGATTTTACCGTGGATAACATCAACACCAGCTTCTTGAATGGTATTAATCAGACGGTTAACACTAGTGGTGTTACCTGGAATAGGACTAGATGAGAAGATGACAGTGTCACCAGGTTGTAGTGTCACTTGGCGGTGCATCCCATTGGCGATACGTGCAAGGGCCGCCATAGGCTCCCCTTGAGAACCGGTACACATGATAAGAATCTCACTGGCATGATAGTTTTTCATCTCACTAGGATCAATGATAGTACCTTTTGGAACCTTGATGTAACCTAGTTCAACCCCATTGACAATGGCTTTTTCCATAGAACGTCCGAAGACAACAATCTTACGGCCAGTTTTTACAGCGGCTTCGGCAGCTTGTTGAAGACGGAAAATGTTTGAGGCAAATGAGGCGAAAATAATACGTCCGTGGATGCCTTCAATAATTTTCATAATGGATTGGCCAACAACCTTCTCGGAATTAGTGAAAGTTGGTACTTCAGCATTGGTTGAGTCTGAGAGGAGGCAAAGAACGCCTTCCTCACCAAGTGCAGCCATACGGTGAAGGTCTGCTGGTTCCCCTACTGGTGTGAAGTCAAACTTAAAGTCACCGGTACACACAATTTTACCTTGAGGTGTATGGATGACAATACCGAGAGGTTCTGGAATTGAGTGAGTAGTGCGGAAGAAGGTCACGCTCATATTTTTGAAAGTAAGCTCTGTATTAGCATTAATTTCGTAGAGTTGTGCGTCACGAAGTAGTCCGTGTTCTTCCAATTTTCCTTTGATAAGAGCAAGAGCAAGCGGTCCTGCATAAATTGGGATATTTGCCTGTTTAAGAAGGAAGGGAATCCCACCAATATGGTCTTCGTGACCGTGGGTAATGACAAGTGCCTTTACACGATCAACGTTTTCAACGATGTAAGAATAGTCTGGGATGACATAGTCGATTCCGAGAAGATCGTCTTCGGGGAATTTAATACCCGCATCGACGATGATAATCTCATCTTGGTATTCAATACCATAGGTGTTTTTACCGATTTCCCCCAAACCACCAATCGCATAAACCCCAACTTCTTCAGGTTTTAGATTGATTTTTGATGCCATGGTCTTAGAACTCCGTTACTTCAAAAACGCCTGTTTCTTTTTCGTATTCAAGGGCTTTTTCTGAGAGGAGCTCGATGAATTCGATGTTATAGGCAGTGTTTTTTTCGATGATTTGACGAGCTTGGATACGTCCCTCAAGTTCAGTTTCTGCATCGATATCTAGGTAGAGTGATTTTGTCTGTTCACGGCGTGGATTACGCTCTTTAGTTTCTTGGTAAAAGACTTTATAAATCATGGTTTTCCTTTCTTTCCAAAAGGCTCTGCCATTCTATAAAAAAACCGGTCAAGTTAATCTTTCCATGATTTACTTGACGTTATGATATTCACTTTATGAGTAATAGCTAGTAGCCTTGATTCGTTTAACAATTACTATTATTGTACCATAAGATAAGGGCTAGATAAAGAAAATGGCGGAAAAAGTTGGAAAATGTTCGTTTCTGGGAAACAGTGACTTGTGTTATAATAGAAAAGCATAAAAGGAAACAAGGAAAAAAGATGAAAATATTAGCATTTGATACTTCTAGCACTGCTTTATCAGTAGCCTTGTTGGAAGATGAGAAACTAGTGGCAGAAACAACTGTCACAGTAAAAAAGAACCACAGTATTAGTTTAATGCCCACCATTGATTTTTTAGTTACTCAGGCAGGCTGGCAGCCGTCTGATTTAGAACGTATTGTGGTTGCACAGGGGCCTGGATCCTACACCGGGCTTCGTGTGGCTGTCGCAACAGCTAAGACGTTAGCCTATGCGCTTGACATTGATTTAGTGGGGGTTTCAAGTCTACAGGCGCTGACAGACCTTTCGGTTGACGGTGTTGTGATTCCTATTATGGATGCCCGTCGTAATAATGTTTACGTTGGTTTTTATGAAAATGGTCAGGCCCTCGTCCCAGATTGCCATGCAGCTTTTGTAGATGTTCTTGAGCAAGCTAAAACTTTTGAAAAGGTGACATTTGTCGGTGAAGTGGCTAATTTTGTGGATCAGATTAAAGAAAGCCTTCCAGAAGCAACTATCTTGTCAAGTCTTCCGTCTGCCCAGTTAATTGGTCGTTTAGGCTTGTCCTTGCCTTCTGTTGATGTGGATGCTTTTGTTCCATATTACTTGAAGCGGGTTGAGGCGGAAGAGAATTGGCTTAAGACGCATGAGGAGACTAACCGTGACAACTACATCAAGCGCGTCTAGATTGAGTAGCCAAGAGCAAGCTCAACTGATTTATCGGATTTTGTCGGATGTTTATGACAAATCTCCGTGGACGATAGAACAAGTGGTAGCGGACTTGGCTTTGGATACTACTGAGTATTTCTATGTTTATGACCAGGAAGAAGTTGTTGGTTTTTTAGCCCTTCAAAATTTGGTGGGTGAGCTTGAGGTGACCAATATCGCCGTTTTAAAAGCTTATCAGGGGCGTGGTTATGCTAGTCAGCTGATGAATCATTTGGAAGAGCGTAGTGAGCCTATATTTCTAGAAGTGAGGTCTTCAAATCAAGTCGCTCAGGCACTTTATAGAAAATTTGGTTTTGAAAGTCTAGGAATTCGGAAAAATTATTATCATGAGCCTCAAGAAGATGCAGTTATCATGAGGCGAGAGGAAGTCTAATGGCAGATAGATATATTTTGGCAGTGGAGAGCTCGTGTGATGAGACTTCAGTTGCCGTTTTGAAAAATGAGAAGGAACTTTTAAGTAATATTATTGCCAGTCAGGTGGAAAGCCATAAACGTTTTGGTGGTGTTGTTCCTGAGGTGGCTAGCCGTCACCATGTGGAAGTGGTAACTCTTTGCATTAAAGATGCCCTTTCTGAGGCGGGAATTACTGCTGAACAACTAGATGCTGTAGCAGTAACCTATGGTCCTGGTTTGGTCGGGGCGCTCTTGGTCGGGATGGCAGCTGCTAAGGCCTTCGCTTGGGCACACGGATTGCCTTTGATTCCAGTTAACCATATGGCTGGGCATCTTATGGCAGCGCGTGAGGTTCAAGAATTGGAATATCCCCTCTTAGCACTTTTGGTGTCTGGGGGACACACAGAGTTGGTTTATGTGTCAGAACCGGGGGATTACAAGATTGTTGGTGAGACACGTGATGATGCAGTTGGTGAGGCCTATGACAAGGTCGGGCGTGTGATGGGTTTGACCTACCCAGCCGGGCGTGAAATTGATGAATTGGCTCATAAAGGGAAAGATGTTTATGATTTTCCACGCGCTATGATTAAGGAAGACCACTTGGAGTTTTCATTTTCAGGCTTGAAGTCAGCCTTCATCAATTTACATCACAATGCAGAACAGAAGGGAGAAGCACTAGTTAAAGAAGACCTTTGTACTTCTTTCCAAGCTGCTGTGTTGGATATCCTTCTAGCTAAGACTAAGAAAGCCTTGGAGCGTTATCCTGTCAAGACACTTGTTGTTGCAGGTGGCGTGGCAGCTAATCAGGGCTTACGAGAACGTTTGGCTGAAGAAATCACAGATGTAGATGTAGTCATTCCGCCTTTACGTCTTTGTGGTGACAATGCTGGCATGATTGCTCTAGCAGCTGCTATTGAATGTGATCAAAAACATTTTGCTGAGTTGGACTTGAATGCAAAACCAAGTCTAGCCTTTGCAGGATTTGAAGAATAAGAAGAACCTCTTACTAGTTTGGTAAGAGGTTCCTTTAGAAAGGAATTGAGTGTGTCTGACTTTCGTTTAGGTGTAAAAGCCGCAGTACCGACAGCTTTAGGCTATGTAGCTATTGGTCTAGCCTTTGGTGTTGTAGCAGCCGCTTCGGGTTTATCAGCCCTTGAGGTTGGCCTCATGTGTGCCTTGGTCTATGGTGGCTCGGCCCAGTTTGCCATGTGTGCCTTAGTAGTTGCAGGAGCTGGTCTAGGTGAGTTAACCTTGACTGTTTTCTTGGTTAATTTGCGTAACATGTTGATGAGTTTACATGCAACGACGATTTTTACAAAAACAAGCCTCTGGAATCAGCTGGGAATTGGTAGTCTGATTACGGATGAAAGTTATGGTGTCTTGTTGGGAGAATATGTGCATCATAAAGATATTCCTGCTAACTGGATGCATGGTAACAATATTTTCAGCTATTTGGTTTGGATTGTATCATCAGTTATTGGTTGTTTGATTGGTTCCATGATTCCTAATCCTGAGCTATTTGGTTTGGATTTTGCTTTGATTGCCATGTTTATTGGTTTGTTGAGTAGTCAGATTGATGCCTTGTTAGGGGAAGGCGTGCGTAAGCTACTCTTGATTTTACTATCTATTGCTGTGGCTTATCTGAGCTTTAGTGTCATCTTGTCGGAATCTTTGGCTGTTTTAGTGGCTACTTTGGTTGGATGTAGTGTGGGGGTGATGTGTGATGGCCGTCAATAAGTTTATTCTCATTTCTATTCTACTTGGGTTTGTGGTCAGCTGGGTTCCTCGTGTGCTTCCCTTTGTTTTAGTGAAATACAAGGGGCTTCCAGATATCTTTGTTCGATTTTTGCACTATTTACCAGTTTCTATCCTCTTTGCTCTGATTCTCTCTAGTCTCACGACTGAGAAGATTGGTCACTTGCCACAGTTTAAGTGGATGGAAATCCTGGCTACTGTGCCAACGGTAATTGTAGCCTTTAAGAGCAAAAATCTGCTCTATGCAGTAATCGTTGGTATAATATCTATGGCCCTGATTCGTTTCGTATTTTAGCAAATGAAAAGACTTGGAGTTGCTCTTAGTGAGTCGCTTTCCAAGTCTTTTTTAGTTATTGTTAAAAAAGGCAGCAATATCGTCTTCACTGAGCCCAATCATTGGATCTATAGTTGTCCAATTTTCTTCAGTTAAACGATAGTTTTCTTCTGTTTGCACAGGTTTGTTAACAGACTTATCCACAGGTTGTGAATAAGTGTTAACAAAATCTGGGGATGGATTGATATTTTCCGAAAAGTCTTTGTTTTCAAGGGTTTCTGAGGGGTCGTTGTTTTTCGTTTTTGTTTGATTGGAGGCGCCTGTTGCCTCGTTTTTAACAATCTTTTCGACAGACTTATCAACAGCTTGTGTATAAGTTTGTTCAAAACGTTGGATGAGATAAGTATTTCGTTTAGCCCCCTCGTTGTGAACAGCATAATCAAAGGCTGCGATTTCCCCTAACATGACTAGCTTACTCTTGGCGCGTGTGATAGCAGTGTAGATGAGGTTACGTTGTAGCATACGTCCACTTTGGCGTGTGATGGGAAGGATAACGACTGGAAACTCACTCCCTTGGGATTTGTGGATTGACATGGCATAGGCCAGAGTAATCTTATTCCATTCGTTACGAGGATAGATAACCTCATTGCCATCAAAGGACATGTAAATTTCGTCCTGCTTGCTTTCAGTATATTTACCAGGGATGAGATCAGTAATGATGCCGATGTCGCCATTGAAGACATTGAGTTCAGTATCGTTGACCAGATGGAGAATCTTGTCGTTCTTACGGAAGAAAATGTCATTAAAGGCAAATTGATTGGCCTTTTCTTGAGGATTAAGTAGGTCCTGCATAATAGTATTGAGATTGTTAATACCAGCCTGTCCTCGATACATGGGAGCTAGAATCTGCACATCCTGAGCAGCAATCCCGCTCTTTATAGCGGCAGAGACAATTTTAGGGACCATCTGTGGAATATGGTTGACATTGGCCTCAAAGTAAGAGCGGTCAGCCTTTTTCTCTGTGAAATCAGCGGGTAGTTGGCCTTGACGCATCTGACTAGCTAGGGTAACGATGGTGGAGTCCTCAGATTGTCTGAAAATTTTGGTCAGAGAAACCTTAGGCAAGTCATCAATCTGCAAAAGGTCAGCCAAGACCTGGCCAGGGCCTACGGAAGGCAGTTGGTCTTGGTCACCCACAATGACGACTTGGGTTGAATCAGAGATACTTTCAAAGAGTTGATTGGCCAACCAAGTATCAACCATAGAAAACTCATCGATGATAATCAAGTCGCAATCGAGATAGTCCTCTAAGGTCTTGAAATCGTCCTCGCTATTGAGTCCCAAATGTCTATGGATAGTGGCACTAGGGAGTTGGGTGAGTTCGTTCATTCGACGAGCAGCCCGTCCTGTTGGTGCCGCTAAAATAATAGGCAAATCAGACTTTTTGAGATCTAGACCATGAAGGTCGGCATAAGTTTTAATGATTCCGTTAATAACGGTGGTTTTACCTGTCCCGGGACCACCTGTCAGGATGAAGACCTTGCTTTGTAGGGCTTTGATAATGGCATCTTTTTGAACCTTATCATAAGTAATACCAAGCTCCTCTTCCACCTCTTCAAGACTTGCTTGGATTTTGTCCTCTGCACTGATGTCAGGTTGGTCTTTCATGATACGAGTTAGGTGGGTATAGATGCCCTGTTCCGCAAAATATAGGGTATTATCAAAGATTTTAGTCTCTATATTTTGCACTTTATCCTCTTGGATGAGATTGGTTAATTCCTTCGCGACTAAGGCGGGGTCAAGTTCAATCTGACGAGCACTTTCCAAAAGGATGATAGTTCGTTCAAGCAAGGCTTTGGCTTCGATATAGGTGTCGCCTTCTTCCATGCTAGTTTCTAGCAGACAATGAATCAAGGCAGCTCGTAAACGCTCAGGAGCATCACTAGCAATCCCTAAGCGTTCGGCTAGTTGGTCGGCTATTTTAAATCCGATTCCTTGAACTTCTTCTACCAAGAGATAAGGGTGTTCTTCGATAAGGTTGAGCGATTCTTCCTTATATTGGTTGAAAATTTGTGAGGCAGCTTTTGGTGTGAGTCCATAGCTGGAAAGTTTGGACAAGATTTGTTCGGTTCCATAGTTGATTTTTAACTTTGCAACGAAGGCTTCTCGATTGACCTTGGACAGATTAGGAATCTGTTCTAATTTGCTCGGATCCTCGAGAATCTTGTCAATAGGGTCTTCACCATAAATCTCGACAATACGCTCAGCTGTTTTCTTACCAATCCCCTTAAAATTGTCGCTGGCGAAATACTTGATAAGACCGCTAGCAGAAGGTTTTGACCGTTCGTAGCGCGTCATTTGGAGTTGTTCACCATATTTTGGATGATTGGTTAGCTGACCCCAGAAAGTATAATCTTCGCCTTCCATGACATCTCCCATGGTTCCTGTGACAATGATTTCATAGTCCTCAAAATCACTGTCTGTTTCGTCAATTTCTAAGAGTAGAATACGGAAAAAATTACTAGCGTTTTCGAAAATGACGCGTTCGATAGTTCCTGAAAAATAAAATTCTTGCATGTGTTTTTCCTAGATACATAATAAGGCTGGGTTTCCCCAACCTTATCTTATTCAGTATTTTTAGTTGTCCTCAACGGTACCAATTTTATTAAGTGGCCAGAAGCGGAATTTAACTTCCCCTACAAGAGCACTCTTGTCAAAGTAACCAACTACTCGACTATCTTTGGAAACAATACGGTTGTCTCCAAGTAGGAAATATTTGCCTTCAGGAACAGTGACAGAGAAGGTCGTGTTACCGTCAGCATTGGTTGTAAAGGCCTTGGCATCCTTAGCTAGTTGTTGGAAGTAGCCACTCTTGCTCTTGTCATCGTTGTAAGCATATTCTTTTTGTAGCTTATCTTTGGCAAAGGCAGCCTGGAATTCTTTGAGGTATTCTTCCTTAACTTCTTTGCCGTTGACAGTAAGCTTATCGTTTTGATAGGTGATAGTGTCACCTGGCATACCAATGACACGTTTTACGATTTGTTTCGTTTTACCATTTTCGACTTCCTTGGCAACGACAATATCAAAGCGCTCAATGGATGTATGTTTTAAAACGATAACACGTTGGTTATTTGCTAGAGTAGGATCCATTGAATGGCCGTCAACCTGAACAGGGAGCCATAGGAAGAGGCGAGTCAAGAGGAAGAAGGTGATAAAGAGGAGAAAGAGTCCCCATTCACTAAGGAAAATGAGGAAGTATTGGGTCCATTTGTTTTTCATAGTTAAGGCCTTTCAGGGTTATTTTAAGCGTTGGTAGGCTTTTTTAGTATTAGCGAAATGGTATTTAGCAGTAGCTTGGAGAGCCTGATCTCCATAGGCTTGAAGAAGCTTGGCTGCGACCTGGTCAGATTTAGCACCAGCACCTGAAGGAAGGGTGTAGCCAACCTCTTGGCTGAGTTTGTCCAGATTTTCCAGGAAGAGATTGCGAGCGATGATAGAACTCACCGCAACAGCTAAGTATTTCCCCTCAGCCTTTTCTTCTAAAGTGATAGGAAAGTCAAAGCGATTGCGTTCATTCTTGAGGTATTTTTGATAATTTTTCTCACTGGTGAAGGCATCAATGACAATCTTATCTGGTTTAGCACCTGATTGTAACAATAAGAAGATAGCCTGATTGTGGAGAGCTACTTTAACGGACACAGCATTATGACTCTTACCGTCTCCAACCACTTCATTGTACTTTCTAGGCGAAAGAAGGAGTGCCTTGTGAGGAATTTTCTCCTCCAATATAGGTGCAATCTGACGAATCTTGATATCATTAAGATTTTTAGAATCATCGACCCCAAGAGATTTCAAAAAGGCATGGTCAGCCGGGGTAACTAGACTAGCTACAACAGCTAGACCACCAAAATAGGAGCCATTTCCGACTTCGTCTGATCCAATTAGGGCTAGGTTTTGCCCATCAGGTGAATGCTTAGGTTCAGCTTGGTATCCAAAACGGCTAGCCAAGACTTCTGGCTTAGCTCCTTGGAAAGTTACCTTTCCTGAAGTATAGGCGATGACACTTATTCCATCGACCTTGGCTGAAAAACGTGCATAAGGATTTTTAGTCGCAGTCGCATAGTTTGCCAGGTCCTTTTGAAGTGTCGAAATCTGCTCTGCTGTCATTTTTAATACGATTGTGCCCATGAAATCTATTTTAGCACAAAAAAGGAGAATTGGTAGATATTTTACAGACTCGGAATCTCTGAAAATTATTTTTCTAGAGAAGTGCAAAGTCTAAAATTTACGAATGTTAAAATTTAGGATATAATGATTAGAAAGAGAATGCCTAACCATGCTCTTTTTTCCACAATTAGAGAAAATGGGTTGGCATTTAAGTATCGAACACGCCTCAGAGTAAGTGTCTGAATCTTGCTAAAAAATGGCGATATAAAAGCAATAAAATAAGGAGAAGCTGCGGTGGCGAATCCGCGACCACCATTGATTGGCAGCTAACAAGCAAATGGCAAATAAGAACCGTTACAAATTTCATTTTGGAGAGAAGAACCTCACGCTAACAACTGATAAGGACAACCTATTCATGGAAGAGGTGGAGCGTGTTGCCCATGAGAAATATAAAATTATCAAAGAGCAGATGAAAAATGCTGACAATGAAACAATTGCTATCCTAATGGCTATCAATTCTTTGTCGACTCAGTTGGAACGCGAAATTCAAGTTGAAGATATGGAAAAAGAGTTGGAAACGTTGAGAGCTAAGCAACTTGAGCAACTTAAGGTCAAGGCAACAGCTACAAATGACGATGAGGATGACGCATGATTGGACTCCTTGTCTTAGCCATTATGGCTTGGAATTTCTACATTGGCTACCGTCGAGGCCTCTTTATGCAAGCTTATTACGTGGTTTCAGTCATTATCGCCATGTGTGTGGCGGCCTATTTCTACCGGTCGCTAGGAGAGGCTATCAATCTTTGGGTACCTTATACCAATCCAACCAAGGATGCCAGTATAGCTTTCTTTAAAGATCAGAACATCTTTTCACTTGACCGTGTCTATTATGCGGGTGTTGCTTATTTTGCTATCTACTGTATAGCCTATTATGGCTTACGCTTTCTTGGTATTTTCTTCCATTTTGTGAGAATTGAGCGACTTGATCAGAGACATTACCAAGTGGTGGGTGGGGTCTTGGCCACCTTAGTGAGTCTTGTGCCTTTGACTATGTTGGGGAATATTCTTGCGACTGTTCCTATGAACAACATTCAAACGCTCTTGTCATCGAGCTGGGTTTTACGTATCTTGATTAATGGCTATTTTCCAGTTAGTCAGATTATCCAGCATTTGTGGACAAGTGTGATATAGAAAATAGAAGTCTTCCTTGATTAAGGGAGACTTTTTGTTCTTTGTTTTGGTAGGATATGAAAAAGACCGGACACAAGGTCTCAGTCTTTCTTAACTATTTTTACCCTAAGGTTGCAATGGTACATCCGGAACCACCGGCACTTTGTGGGGCATATTCAAAACTTTTAACATGGCGATGACGGCGGAGATATTTGGTAACAGCATCACGGATGACACCTGTACCAATACCGTGGATGATGTCCACCTGACTCATGTTATTAAGTAGGGCTTGGTCAATAAAGGCATCAAGCTCTTGCATGGCTTCTTCGTAACGTTTCCCACGAAGGTCTAGACGGGCACGAGGACCGCCAGATGACTTTTTGGCTTTTTTAACCACGTTAATCTGTTTCTTCTTAGGTTGTTGGGCTTCCGCTTGGGCACGAACAAGAGTGAATTCATCCGCCTTGAGTGTCATCTTGATGAGACCTACCTGGGCTTCCCAGTTACCATTTTTGGCTTGACTGGTAAGGGTACCACGTTGACCATAGGCGGTAACAATGATATCATCTCCGATACGAGGGGCACGCGCAGCCTTTTCTTTCTTGGCCTTACGAAGGACTTTATTCTTAGAGAGGTCCACTTGAGGGGCAAGTTTCTTGAGTTTTCCTTTGGCGTCGATAACTTCATGAGGCTTGAGTTGACTCTTATCGTGGAGATTTTTGAGAATACTATCGCTCTCAGCCAAAGCTGTATCCACCATCTCTTGAATTTCTTTCTGAGCCTTTTCGAGTTCCTTGTCGTACTCATGGGAGAATTCATTATAGAGTTTCTTGACCGCACGGTTGAATTTAAGGTTTTCTTGCTCAACGTCCTTGATGTGCTCCAGACGTTTTTGTGTTTCCACAGTTTGGGCTTCAAGTTGCTCGATGATACGGTTGACATCACTATCAGTATCCGTGAGGTTTTCTGCTTCCTTGACAATAATCTCATTCAAGCCGAGGCGACGAGCGATTTCAAAGGCGTTAGAGCGACCAGGGACACCCTGCATAAAACGATAGGTAGGGCTTAGAGTTGCTGTGTCAAACTCCATACTAGCATTTTCCACATGTTGCGTCTCAATCCCATAGGCCTTAAGCTCAGGATAGTGAGTAGTAGCCATGGTCTTAATCTGACTCAAACGGAGGTGCTCTAGGATTGCCATGGCTAGACTAGCCCCTTCCTGAGGGTCAGTACCAGCCCCAAGCTCATCGACCAAGACAAGACTGTTGTTGTCGGCAGCATCCAAAATCTCGACAATGTGGGTCATGTGACTAGAGAATGTTGACAAACTCTGTTCGATAGACTGTTCATCTCCGATGTCCGCAAAAATCTCTTGGAAAATGGCCACACGACTGCCCTTATCAGCCAAAATTGGAAGACCAGATTGAGCCATCAGTTGTGCTAGTCCTAGAGTTTTAAGCATGACCGTTTTACCACCGGTATTGGGACCTGTGATGACAATGGCTGTGAGGTCCTCATCAAATCTCAAATCGTTGGCTACTGGATTGATCAAAAGTGGGTGACGAACGTTAAGCAGTTGGAGTGTTTGGTTGTCACTAATCTTTGGAATAACCGCCTTCTTATCCTGGAGATAGAGGTATTTCCCACGAATAAAGTCCATGTGGCCCAAAATCCAAGCGTTGTTGGCGATAGCAGCAGCTTGTGGACGGAGTTGATCAGACAGTTCATGCAGGATGCGGGCCATCTCATGGCGTTCGTCTGCACGTAATTGTGTAATTTCTTCGTTAAGCTGGATAACGGCGCGTGGCTCGATATACACTGTGTTTCCAGAGCTTGAGATGTCATGCACAACCCCAGTAATACGGTTACGGTAGGTATTTTTGACAGGCAGCACTGAACGACCATTACGACTAGCAATCAAACTCTCAGCCAACATGTGGCCAGATTTCTTGAGAATGTCTTGCAAGGTCTGGCGAATGGCATCATCACAAGATTTGAGTTGACGACGGATATTTTGCAACTCAGGGCTAGCAAAATGCTCAATGAAACCACCGTCATTGATGCTTTGAAGACTGCCTTGTAGACTTGGGAAGGCCTCAATCTTTTCGAAAAGACGTTTTAGAGCGACGAGCTCAACATTTTCAAGGTCAGCGTAGAAGCGACCAAGGTCAGCTGAAGCTTGCAGCACCTTCTTGATGGCAATAAGCTCCTGAATGTTGAGGTCAGCATCCAATTCCAAGCGACGCAAGGGTTCAGAAATATCTCGCAAGCTACCAATGGCAAAGCCGTGGTGTTCTACGAGAATCTCTGCCATTTCTTGGATTTCTGTAAATTGATTTTGAATTCTCTCTGGATTGGTCATAGGTACCAAGTCACGTAACTCCGCCTGAGCCTGTTCGGTCTGCAGGTATTCTGTGAACTGGTCCTTGACCTTGTTAAATTCTAATTGGTCTAAAATCTTTGTGTTCATAGCTTCTATTATAGCACATTTGCCTATGGGGCGTGGAGGTGGGAAATGCCTGAGGTCGTTTTATGAGCGGACTCTTGTCATCAGATGTTGACTAGCTATTTTTACAAAAGAGTCTCCCTAAAATAAGAGGTTTTCAATTAAAACCAATGCTCTCATCTATGCTATAATAAACCTATGACTAATCAGAAAAAATTACTCCTAATTGACGGTTCATCCGTTGCCTTTCGTGCCTTTTTCGCACTTTATAATCAAATTGACCGTTTTCGTAACAATAGTGGCCTTCATACCAATGCCATTTATGGCTTCCACCTCATGTTGGACAACCTGCTTGAGCGTATCCAACCGACTCATGTCTTGGTAGCCTTTGATGCGGGTAAAACAACTTTCCGTACAGAGATGTTTGCGGACTATAAGGCTGGTCGTGCCAAGACTCCAGAGGAATTCCGTGAGCAGTTTCCTTATATCCGTGAGATGTTGGCTGCACGTGGTATTGCCTATTATGACCTGGCTCAGTATGAGGCAGACGACATTATCGGTACCTTGGCTAAGATGGCTGAAAATACCAGTGAGGACTATCAAATTACTGTTGTCTCTGGGGATAAAGACTTGATTCAGCTGACTGACGAAAACACAGTCGTTGAGATTTCGAAGAAAGGTGTGGCTGAGTTTGAGGCCTTCACACCCGACTACCTCATGGAGAAAATGGGGATTACCCCAGCGCAATTCATCGACCTCAAGGCTCTCATGGGTGATAAGTCCGATAATATTCCAGGAGTTACTAAGATTGGTGAAAAGACTGGTCTCAAGCTCCTCTTGGAACACGGTTCTCTTGAAGGTATCTATGAGCATATTGATGAGATGAAGAAGTCCAAAATGAAGGAAAATCTTATCAATGACAAGGAACAAGCCTTCCTCTCTAAAACACTGGCGACCATTGATACCCAGTCTCCTATTGAAATTGGCCTAGATGATACAGCCTTTACGGGACCTGACCTTGAAAAATTGGCAGCCTTTTATGACGAGATGGGCTTTGTTCAGTTTAAAAATGCCCTTGGTGGCGAGGCTGTGCTAAAAGATTTTGATGTGGCCTATACTGAGCCAAGCCAAGTGACAGAAGATCACTTCAGCCCTGACGATTTCTTTTATTTTGAAATCCTTGATGAGAATTATCATACTGAGCCTATCATCGGTTTTGCATGGGGTAACGACAAGCAGATTTATGCGTCTACAGATACTGGTCTACTCAAATCAGACGCCTTCCAGGCAGCTCTTTCTAAAGCTGTTAATATCTACGATTTCAAGCGTAGTAAGGTCCTTTTGAGTCATCTAGGTATTGACTTGCCTACGGCTAATTTTGATGCCCGTTTGGCTAAGTACCTACTCTCAACCGTCGAAGACAATGAATTGTCAACCATTGCCCGTCTCTATACAGACTTGCCGCTTGAAACAAATGAAGTGGTCTATGGTAAAGGAGCTAAACGTGCCGTTCCTGAAACAGAGGTCTTGCTCAGCCACCTAGCTAAAAAAGTCAAGGTCCTTCAGGTAGCTAAACCTGTCATGCTTGAAAAATTGGCTGAACACGGCCAATCAGAGCTTCTCTTTGATATGGAATTACCACTGGCAAATGTGCTAGCTAAGATGGAAATCGCTGGTATTAAGGTTAAGGGACAAACCCTTAACGAGATGGCAGTGGAAAACCAAGTGGTTATTGATAAATTAACCCAAGAAATATACGAAATGGCTGGTGAGGAGTTCAATATTAACTCGCCTAAACAGTTGGGTGTCATCCTCTTCGAAAAGATGGGACTACCTTTGGAATACACTAAGAAAACCAAGACAGGTTATTCAACGGCTGTGGATGTCCTTGAACGTTTGGCACCAATTGCTCCAATCGTAGCTAAGATTTTGGAGTACCGCCAAATCACCAAGCTTCAGTCTACCTATGTCTTGGGACTTCAGGATTATATCCTTGAGGATGGCAAAATCCATACCCGTTATGTGCAAGATTTAACACAGACAGGTCGCCTCTCATCAGTGGATCCAAACTTGCAAAATATCCCTGTTCGCTTGGAGCAAGGTCGTCTCATCCGTAAGGCTTTTGTCCCATCGACTGAGGACGCAGTACTTTTAAGCTCGGATTACTCACAGATTGAGTTGCGCGTGCTTGCCCACATTTCGGGAGATGAGCATTTGATTGCAGCCTTTAAAGAGGGGGCAGATATCCATACCTCTACAGCCATGCGTGTCTTTGGTATTGAAAAGCCAGAGGATGTCACGCCTAACGACCGTCGTAACGCCAAGGCTGTTAACTTCGGTATCGTTTATGGCATTTCTGACTTCGGCCTTTCTAACAACCTTGGCATTAGCCGTAAGAAGGCCAAGGAGTATATCGACACCTACTTTGAGCGTTATCCTGGCATCAAGGCCTATATGGATAATGTGGTTCGTGAAGCTAAGGATAAGGGCTACGTAGAAACCCTCTTCCATCGCCGTCGTGAGTTGCCAGATATCAATTCTCGTAACTTTAATGTTCGCAACTTCGCAGAGCGTACAGCTATCAACTCGCCTATCCAGGGAAGTGCCGCGGATATCCTCAAGATTGCTATGATTAACTTAGACAAGGCTTTGGTAGAAGGTGGCTATAAAACTAAGATGCTCCTCCAAGTGCACGATGAAATCGTCCTTGAGGTGCCAAACGATGAACTTGTAGCGATGAAAGCCTTGGTTAAAGAAACCATGGAAGCTGCAGTCGAACTCGCTGTCCCACTCATTGCAGATGAGAATGACGGCCGTACATGGTATGAGGCAAAGTAAAACATGAAAGAAAATTTTCCATTTACCTATTTTCTCTTGCGTTACATGCTAGGATTTCTGGCTGTTATCCTAGGTATTGTAGCAGTATTGGTGATTATCACCTACTTTATGACCAAGTAGAAATAGACAGATGAAAGCTGGACTGAGGTTCGGCTTTTTTGCCTATTGAAAACCACCAGCTATGCTAGTGGTTCCGAAAAGTTTTTAACGATATATCAAAAAAGTCCCCCTAAAGTGTTATATTAGATAGGGGTTCCCGACCAGTAGCTAATATACTAATGAGACTTGCTAGTAGGGTCAGCTAGCAAAGGTGGTGCTGAATCGGTGTTTTTTTAAGCCTTGGCCGGTAGCAGAGGCTTTCATCCGAAGAGCAAGTCACAAGTTCTAATCTATGAACTTAGAAAGGAAGGAATAACTTAGAACAGCTCTCAAATAAATTTGGAATAAACATTTCTAATTTTAGTTATATAATTAAATTGATTAATCGTTAACCTTTATTTTATAATTAGATAAACAAATTTGAATTTCTGGAGTAGTAGTGCAATGAAAAAGGATAAATATAAGAATTTGATTTTCGCATATACGGTTTTATATACATTTGTAACGGTGCTAAACAGCATTTTGTATTTATATAACGGAATATATGAGGATCCGAGCGGAAACTGGCACGAAATAGACAGAGCAATCATAGTTTTAATAGGTGTAGTGGCATATGCTCTTGTTACAGAGCTGATTATAAAGCCTATGGTTCTAAGATATGCAGTTTCGTACATACCGACAGTTTTACTTGCATTTTTTTATGTATGGTCTACGAGCTTTAGAGAAAGTTTAGCTCAGTCCGCGTATATGGACGTCTGGATAAATTTCACGTCTATGTTCGTTATATTTTGTATAGTCCATTTTATTGTGTACAAATGTAGAAAAAAGAAAGAGACAATGAAGTAAATTAATTCCAATTTATAGAATTGTATACGGCAAAGGTAGCAATTGAATATGGTAAAATTACTGATGGTTTTTTTAAAGCAGGACTTGTACCAAAAGAAGTTGGTCCTGGAGGTGGAACATTGGCGTTTTTACCCAAAGGAGTACCTTTGACTGGTTCTGTAATGTCATCACCTAATGAGAAAGTAGACAATCAGTCAGATAAAAGTAAGGATCGTATCTGGGGTGGGCAGTCACTTTATGGCACCACTGACGACAGTTACTTCTTCTACAAAGTAGATTAATAATTCTCAAGCTGAAACTTGCACGTTTCGGCTTCTTTGTTCCCCGTAGTGACATTTATGTCACTATTTTTTATTGGTCATTTTACCTATAATAGAAGCATAGCTGAAAACAGCGACAGGAGTTCTTAATAAAAAGGAGTGTCGTATTATGATTGAATTTTTGATGTCAAAAAATGTGACTTATTTGGAATTGTTTTATATCTTTTTGGGAGTAGTTCTTTCAAAAGTATACCTTGCTTTGCGAGGCCGTAAGCACGATAAACTTGATGTATAAGAAAAAGGGTAGCACTAAATGCTATCCTTTTTTACTGTCTTCATAAGCCTTAATCATCTTCTTCTGTGGTGTGGCCATTGGGAACTGGTCAAAGTCTTGACTAGCCACCCAGCGTAGCTCCTTATCGGAAGTAGGTTTATCGTTCTTAACGCTACCTTCTACTATCTCTATAGTCCATTTTTGGTGGCTGAAGGTATGCTTTACGGGTGTAAAGCTATTGTTTGTCCACTCTGGTTTGAGGGCATAATTTTCCTCAAAAATAGCTTTTTGAGAGACTGTCTCGAGAATACTATCATCCTTTTCAAAAAGGCTGAGTTGTTGGCTAATAAAGTCTGTTTCCATAATAGGGAAGGACCAGAAACCACCTAGCAGACGTCCCTCGATATTTTTTTCGAGCAGAAATTCACCCTTTGCATTTCTGATAATAAAAGCCTGAATTTGCATAGGTTTAGGCTTTTTCTTTGGCAATTTGATGGGGTATTTGTCATAAGTTCCATTGAGATAGGCTGCACAGAAAAAGCGAATAGGGCTTTCGTTGGGTCTTGGATTTTTAGCTGACTCGATATCAGTCCCAAGGTCCATAAGCGCCTGATTAAAGTCACCTGGACGGTCAGGGTCAATCAAAATGTCCATAATCGCTTGGAAAATCTTACGATTTTTGGCGTCTCCGATATCGTAGTTAACCTCAAAGAGACGAGCCATAACCCGCATAACATTACCATCAACAGCAGGTTCTGGAAGCCCAAAAGCGATGCTAGAAATAGCACCAGCAGTATAGGGTCCGATGCCCTTGAGTTTGGCAATGTTTTCATATGTATCTGGAAACTGACCATCAAAGTCATCCATGATTTGTTGCGCAGCCTTTTGCATGTTTCGGACACGTGAATAGTAACCTAGCCCCTCCCAAGCTTTGAGAAGCTTCTCTTCTGGGGCTTCGGCCAAATCCTTAACTGTTGGGAACCAGTCTAAAAAGCGCTCGTAATAGGGAATAACAGTCTGAACCTGGGTTTGTTGTAGCATGATTTCACTGACCCAGATATAGTATGGGTTTCTAGTCCTACGCCAGGGGAGGTCTCGTTTCTCTCGATCGTACCAGTCCAGGAGGGTGCGACGAAAAGACGCGATTTTCTCAGCATCCCACATGACAATGCCGTATTCTTTTAAATCTAACATGTCTCTATTGTAGCAAAGAAATCTTTTTTCAAAAAATTATGCGTTTTTCCGACAAAAGGATTGACAAAAGTAAGCGTTTACATTATACTAAAAGTGTAAAGAAGATAAGAATTCATCAAGGAGGAAAAAGCCATGGTGAGAGTAAATATTTCAAGGTACAAAAATGGAGACTAAGATCTCTAAACAAAACAGTAGGCAAAACAAATAACTTTACCAATCATCTCTGAGGAGCGTGACCGCATGACAGTAGGGCGTTACAAGAACGGAGATTAATTCAGTCGCATAAAATAGCTACAAGGGAGTGATACCACCAGAAGTCGAAAGCCAAACTCAAATCTGTTAACTTAAGAAAAGTGAGGTAAAGCTCATGAGAAATGTTAGTAGGTATAAAAATGGAGACACATAGGTTGTTGCGTAAAATAGCCTAAGGAGTGATACCCATGCCATACGAAACGTAAATCCTATATTCTTAAGATGAACGAGGTGAGTTCATGAAAAATATGAGTAGGTATAAAAACGGCGATTAATAATGTTGCATAAAATAGCTACAAGGGAGTGATACCACCAGAAATCGAAAGCTAAACTCAAGATTAACGTCAAAAAGTGAGGTAAAGCTCATGAGAAATGTTAGTAGGTATAAAAATGGAGACACTTAAGTTGTTGCGTAAAATAGCTTAAGGAGTGATACCAATGCCAAATGAGTAATCTATCGACAAAAGTTAAATGCTTAAATCTTGTAACAAAGTACCGAGGTGACGCTTATGTTGATGTTTGATGTAAGTCGTTATAAGAACGGCGACAAGTAAACCTCATTGAGTGGTCAATGGGGAGATAGGTCTCAAATCATAAGAATCGGAGGCGATTACTATGATGATGAATTTAGGACGTTATAAAAATGGAGACACTTCAAGTTATTGCATAAAATAGCTTAGGGAGTGATACCGATGTAATAGAAAATTTACAATGCTTGAAAGTTGTTTGTAAGTTGATGGAGGTAATCTATGATTGCTAGGTATAAAAATGGTGACACACAATGACTCCTCCTTATGAAAATATTTTTTACGAAATTCCAAAAGGATGTTCTAATGACAATTGAAGAATCTTAAAAGCTCATTCTAGCGTGTAAGAATGAGCTTTTTGATATGTTGAATATTAGTGGATTTTAGTGAGAGACTCTTAGTCCTTTTTGTTCAACCGAACCTTCCGTAGGAGAGCAAGCCTTTTTTGTTCTTTTACTAGAGTCGTAAAGATTTGGTATTGATTTTTAAGATGCGGTAGGAAACTCTTAGGAATTTTACTATCGAAGTTTAGGTTGTTCAGAAATATGGGGGCACTACTGTCTCTATAGATTTGTCCTTGGAAGAAGTAGTTGTCGGTCACGATATCAACTGAGATACGTGATGAGCGCCATCGACGTTTGCGCATGTACTTGGGTTTCCAACGAATCTTAAGTTGCTGGTCCTTGATATACCACCCCATGATGTCTATTTTGGCGGTCTGTTTCGTTTTGTCATCAAAGTAGGTTACTGGTACGCTTAAAACCTGCTGGCTTCTTGGTGAGGTTAAGAAGGGGTGGAAATCAGGAATGAAGTCGTAGTCCTTGCTAGACACTTCCGATAGACCGTCTTCTTCTCGTATTTTGCCACGGCTGACGTACTTGAAGAAGTCAAAACTCTTACCTTGTCTTTCTAGTCGTTCAGCCTCTAATTGATATCTTGTCACCTGATCACCGGTATTTTTAGTCGTCTTGAGGTAACGCATGATTTCTGCATCCTTGTAGTAAAGAGCAACGAGATTTTTTAGAAGTTGACTAGGGTTCAGAGAGTGTAACTTGTCTGGAAAGGACAAGATTTGTATGTTTTGGACAGCGGCTAAAGGAACAGCAGCGATACCAGATAAGAGCTTGTCTAGTTCAAAGAGGGAGACGGTATCAAAATGACTGGTATGACCAAGCTGATGTGTTATGTCAACAACAAAGAGGTTATTGTCCTGTTTGAAAGTGATAATGTAGACGTCACTCGGACCTAAGTTTTTTAAATCATATTCTAGGGAAGTAATAGGAATATTATAGTAGTGGTTAAAGGTTGGAAGCCCTAGTTTTTCTCCTAAATTTCTTTTTATGATAAAGCATTCTCTTATTTTAGCATGAAGTTTGGCCGGAGAAAAGACGACTCATAAGGCTTAATTTTTTTTTTCTTAGCGATTCAAATTTCTATCTATTCACGTATGTGTCCTGAATTGGGAGAATTAGATAAATAACATTAAGAGAACGTGGAAAGCGTTCTCTTTGTTTTTTCTCATACTAACTCTCGGAGGTTCAATTATGAAATCAAATCAGAAAAAATTACGTGCTAAACAAAGACAATCAAGAAATATGGTTATTGTGTCATTGATGAATGATACAGGATGGTCACGTGAAAAAGTAGTTGAATCTTTGAAGGAACTTGAAGAGTATAACTTGATTAAGTTTCCTAAACAAGGTGGTATGATGCTGAAAGTTGGGGAGGTAAGGTAATGGCTTACGGTAGAATTTCTTTAGAGCAGGCTTTGAATAGCGACAATTTCTATCAACTTCCAAAAGTGGTTATTAAATCTAAGTATTACCGCAAACTGAAAGCAGAAGCTAAGTTGATGTTTATGCTTTGCCGTGACCGTTTAAGTGCTTCGCTTGATAGCACTCGTAAAGGTGACTTACGATTCGTGGATGACTTGGGCGATATTTTTATTTATTACAACATTGAGGACTTGTCTGAAGACCTTGGTTGTGGTCGAGATAAAGTCATGAAGTTGAAAAAAGAGTTAATTAAATATGGGCTGATTGATGAAGTTAGACAAGGTTTAAATAAGGCTAATCGCATCTATGTCAAGAACGCTATCACAGATATTCAAATTCTTAATATGGAATTTGAGGAAGCTCAACAGCTCTTAAACCCAGTGAAATCAACGGAAGTCGAAAAAGCCGACTTCCGGAAGTCGGAAAATACGACTTCAAGAAGTCGTGAAATCAGACTTCAAGAAGTCGCAAATTACGACTCAACTTATACTAAAGTGAGTGAGATTAAAGAGAGTAATAATAAAGTCAGTCATTTTGATGATGATGAGGAAATGGCTCACTCTAGTCAAGATGATAAATATCAAAATACGCTAAACCGCAAAGTTGATGAAGCAACACAGTACGATAGAGATTATATTTGGGGACTTGTATATGACCGTCTAAGACAAGAGAGGTTCTCAAAAGCTTCAGCAGACTTTGTAATGCGCCACTTTGATGAACGTTATCAATACGCCCTGGAAAATATGCGTTACGCATCCTCTACAGAAAAAATTGCAGAATTTGTTTTTAATGGCATTCTAGCTGTTTTCAATCAAGAGAGACGAAAACAAGAAAATACGAATGGATGACCTGGCGAATATAACGCAAGCACCTTCTTGAGAAGCATGACCTGGATAAGTCGTTAAACTGTCACAAATGTTTTCAGGAGGTAGCAAAATGAAATTTGCTAACAAACTTATGCTTGCAGTCACTCTTCTTGGAGTGGGTGGTGCAACAATCAGTGCTGTTCAGCACAAGACAGGTGATAATGTTGCACACGCAGATACTCCAGTGAGACGTTACTATGAGTACCGCCGAATTCGTGGAAGACTCTATTACCGTAGTGTCCTAAAAGGCTATGCTAACGGAGTTGGATGGGTTTACGACAGCGTTGGCCCTTGGATTTCAACTGGTATGTAACAAGCTGCTTTAGCTTTGACCTTAGCAGGTCTTAAAACTGCTTGATGTTCCTTGAAAACTGAATAATAATCTTTCGTCCTGATTAGTGATACTCAAGGCATAAAATAAAGAAATGGGGGCGAAAGCGTAGCTAGTAGAAGTATATCTAGCGCCTGGTATCAAGTATAACAAAGGCACACTTACAGGAAGTAAGTGCTAACGAGGTAGGACCCACAGTTAAAATTGTGTGGTTGGTCAAGCGGGCCGTGGCTACCAGCCTTAATGAGTTCGAGGTGAACAAAGCTATAAACCTTACGTCAAAATGCAGATTTAACTATTTTGGGTTAAACAAAAGCAAAAAAAGGAGTTCGAAATGAATGATACTCTTTTGAGATTATCCGATCTCAGGCAACTCGGTCTTGAAGGTGGTGTAATGCTATATCTTCAAGACGGTACCGTTGCCAAATGTCGACCAAAGTTCGCAGCAATTCAAAAAAAAGAGCGAAAAAATGGACGACTTGTAAACGTGGAAGAGATTGTGCCTTTTGCAACTATATTTCAAGCAATATCAGTCGTTAAACGGAATAATTTAGTTATTGCAAGAAAATTTGTGCAAAACAACCAATCCTTCCTTCGCTTAAGCGGTGTCGGTTATCACCGCAAGGAAAAGAAAAGAGAGGTATGAGACTTTGAATAAAGCGAAATTTATTTCACTTATCTCAACAGCAGTGCTTGCAACTGCATCATCAGGGGTTTTCGCTGATGAAACAACGCCTGTTATTGACGGGTCAACTAGCCCAACGGTTAGCGTGACGCCTACTGTTCCAACAGACAAGGTTCCTGATACAAGTGCTAGTCATGTGTCAGACGGGACTTCTGGTATTACAGCACCTACCACACCTGTAACGCCAACTCCTCCAACAACACCAAAGTCTGAGGAAAAAGCATCTAGTTCCGAGACGGTAACGCCTACTGTTCCAACAGACAAGGTTCCTGATACAAGTGCTAGTCATGTGTCAGACGGGACTTCTGGTATTACAGCACCTACCACACCTGTAACGCCAACTCCTCCGACAACACCAAAGTCTGAGGAAAAACCATCTACTTCTAAGACGAAGAAGTCAAAAACAACTGCTTCTAACAGTCAAATTCCTGATCCAAATAAGGTAACGGATAAAGCCCCTGGAGCTAAACCGTCAACTGACAAACAAGCAGTAGCCGCTGAAACAGAGTCGTTACCACACACTGGTGATGATACCGCCCTTACAGTAAGCCTTACAAGCCTAGGCGCATTTCTTATTGCAGCAGGACTTGGTTTCTTGCCAAAACGTAAGAAGGACTAGATGGATTACCTAAAACCAATTCTAGGAATTCTTTTATCATTTGTAATTTTAATTGGTCTTAATATGCTATACATTTTAATCGGCCGTTATATTACAAATTTTAAAAAATTATCAGGACGGTTTGAATGGCTTGATAAACCCGTCTTAAAGAAGAGGTCTTCAGCAACCTCTACACAAAAAAACCCCGACGGCCATCGGGGTTAGTTAAAAATTTATAAAAATTTAAAACTTACATCGACATTATAGCATAATAATGTCAGAAAATAAATAAACCTAATCATTAAAATACAAGCCAGTTAGATTTCATTTAACCAAGAACTACGATAAGACATTGGTTAGTAGCGAGTGCTTTTAGGAGCGTAACGGGGTTCGATTCCCTGGCTCGTTATTTGTTTGAATATTGACCTAGATAAGTCAATAAACTGTCTATGAAATCTAACTGTCCTTTGTATAGATGGAGGTTCTATCATGATTGAATATAAACAAGAAGCTCCACAAGTCATCTTACTAGAAGATGAACCTTGTGTGATTATTGAAGAAGACTAACTAGAGGCTGATGCCTCTTTTTTGCGAAACAAAGGAGAAATAAAAGAATGGAAGTTGTTACAAAAATTATTACTGTCATGGGTGCATTGGTCGCTATTGGTGGCCTAGGATGGGCATTTGTAGGTGCAATTGAGTTCTTCCAAGGAAAAAAGAACCAAAACCCACAGCAAACCGATAACGGAATGGCGGGGATGGTTTATGGTGGCGGACTAGCTGCTGTATCAGCAAGTATTGCAGCTGCAATTGTTGCTGCAATCAACTCAATTCAATTTTAAAAGATATTTAGAGAGATACCAAAGCGTTAATAATTATGATACAATAAGAAAAAGATTAGGAAAGAGGTTGATGATTATGAATAGAGAAGAATGGATTGACTATTACGAAAGTATCAATGGTCATAAACCATCTATTTCAGAGGTTTATGAAGCCGAAAAAAATGGTGATATTTTTGTAATTTCTGAGTCATCTACTCCTTTAACTGTCGAAAGTCAGGATTATATTTCAAATCATAGTCCTAACTATCGCAAAAAATCAGCCTGGAGAAGCCTTTGGAATGCACTGACATTTATCATCAGTGTTTTATGGGGGTTGGTAAAACTTGCTTTCTCACTTGCTTTATTTATAGTTAATATTATTTTGACCATTTTCTTCTTTTTTGTACGTATCATAGGTTTTGTTTTTCTCTTATCACGTTAATATTTATCATGAAGTGTTTCAGACACTTCTTTTTTTATCCTTAAAGTATGAAGGGAGGACTATGGACGAACTTATAAAAAACATGACAAAAAGTTTAAGGCAATATAATAGCGCTGCAAACCAAGCTGTTATTGGTATTAATAAAAGTTTTGTTGTAGTAGGTTATATTATTGTTAGTTTCTTTTTGTTAGTAGAAATGATGTCCTGGTACAAGTATCTTAAGCAACAAGGCGGAGAACTGACTTATCGTCTCATGTTAGAAGTTGCTTTAAAGTATCTTATTGCATACTTTCTAGTAGCCCTGTCAAGCCAAATTGTTGTTGCTATTATGCAGGTTACTAGTCTATTGATACGTATGGTTGGAGCTAACGTATCGAATGATCTTTTTGAATTTACAGCTCTTAAAAAAGGAAATTGGGTCATTAGGGCGGTTGTAAATGCACTAGCATATCTTTGCGGTGCCACAGCCTTGATGCTAACAAATATCCTAGTATTTATGAGATTTATTGAACTTTATCTCTACAGAGCCGTATCACCTTTAATCGTTGCTTTTTGGATGTCTGATGACACAAGAAGCATTGCGACTAATTTATTGAGAAAGACTACCGCAGCTGCCCTCCAAGGACTTTTGATTGTCATTTTATTGGTTATTTGGCATGCCTTCGGAGTGCAAACCGATATTGACCTAGCTAATGCAGATTGGATAAAAACATTTGCATCAGGTTTTTCTTATATTGGAAAGTGCATTTTATTTGTTTGGTTGCTCTTAGGTTCACAACGGATGGCAAGATCACTTCTCCAAGCTAACTAAATGGAGGTATACAGTTGAATAAAAGTAAATTAGGGTCGATTTTCCTAAAAGAAATTGATCAGTATGAAAGATCGGTTGTAGGCGGTATGACGGCCCGCATTTTTATAATGGTCTTAGGTGTAGGAACTGTCGTTATGATTGGTGTCTTACCAACAGTTTTTTGGTCTATTCCTGACCTATATATGTATATGGTGGTTGTTCTAGGAACACCACCTTTTATCGTCTATGGGCTTAAGTTGGACGGGATTGTTAAAGAACGAATGCTATTTATATTAACAATTCAAGAAAGAAGCTATCAAACTGATGATGATTTCACAGCATTTGGAAATAACATGGAGGTAACTTATGGCAATTCTGCCTTTTCACAAGCAAAAGATGTCCACGAATGGAATTAAGCCAACTCTTACACAAGAGGAGCTAGCGGAACTTTTTGAAGAAGCCGAAGTTTGGAAGCTTGGACTTAATCGTCAACGTGATTTGAATACACCTTCAGGTGTTATTCTTGGGAGCTCAGGAAGTGGTAAAAAGGTAACAGTTAGTTCAATGGAAATAATTCCAACTTTATTTAAAAACATATATGATAGATGATGATTTCACAGCATTTGGAAATAATAAGGAGGTAACTTATGGCAATTCTGCCTTTTCGCAAGCAAAAGATGTCCACGAATGGAATTAAGCCAACTCTTACACAAGAGGAGCTAGAACGTGGGAAACAGCTACAAAAAGCATTAAAAAAATCAACTCAAAATACAATTAAGTACACGAGTCTTTTTGAAGATGGACTCATGCACATTACAGGTCGTGAGTTTTCACGGACCTATGCCTTGGGTGATGCTAACTACATTACCGCTAGCGATGACGAAAAATCAGATATTATAGATTATTATGCTGATGCTTTAAATGTCTTAGACAGTGATAACACCTACCAACTCACGGTCATTAACCGTCCTTTACCTGACAATGCTGTAGAGCAAATTTCTTATGATAGAGTAAATGATGGTTTCAATGATTATCGTGATGAATACAACAAAATAATTAAAGATCGTTTTGATAAGGAACAAAATAACTTTGAGGTTAAAAAATTTGTTACAGTTTCTACAATAGCTGAAGATAGAAAAATGGCCTACCGTAGGCTTAATGACGTTGAAAACAACTTTACAGCTCAATTCCAGGCGGTAGATGTTGATTTCAAGGTATTAAATGGCTCAGATCGATTAAATATCTTCTCTGATATTCTTAGAGGTAATCCATACTTGAACCTTGATTACCGTGACCTTATCCGAAGTGGTCTTGGTACCAAGTCATTTATTGCACCTGGTTCAATTTGGTTCCAACCTAAAATGATGAAGATTGATAATCAATTTGGACGTGTAATGTTTGTCAGAAATTATCCGAATTTCCTTAATGATCGTTTGATTAAGTCGCTTGTTGATGTTGGTATTGAATTAGTTATCAATGTTTTAGCACGTCCTTACGATGTAGGTGAGTCCTTGAAAAAAATCAATAATGCAGAGGCGGCTATCAAAATGGATATGGTCAAAAGTCAAAAAGCAGGGGCTCGTGATGGTATTTCACAGGAACTTGCTACTGGTGGGGTTGCTGCGGAACTTGCTGAAGAAGCCGAAGTTTGGAAGTCTGAAATACAGGATAATGACCAAAAAATTTATTCAGGCATTTTCACAGTCTTCTTTAAAGCGGATAGCGAAGAAGAGCTAGAAGACTTTACAAGTCGAGTTAAGGCTGCTGGACGTAAGCATGGCGCAGAATTTGATGTAGCCTCTTACCAACAAGAAAATGGTCTTAATTCAACTTTACCGATTGGTATTCCGTTCCTTGAAGTGAAACAAAATTATATGCGTGACATGACAACCTCTAATATTGTGACACAGGTCCCTTTCACGAACGTTGACCTTCAAAGTAAGAGCCCCTGGGCAGTCTATTATGGGCAAAACCAATTAAGCCATAATTCGATTACCCTTGATCGTCAACGTGATTTGAATACACCTTCAGGTGTTATTCTTGGGAGCTCAGGAAGTGGTAAGTCGGTAACAGTTAAATCAATGGAAGTAATTCCAACATTATTGAAAAACATATATGATAGAGTCATCATAGTAGACCCTGAAGACGAGTATAGTGATATCGGACGAGAATTTGGAGCGCAGATGATAGATATTTACCCAGGTTCTCAGACTCACCTTAACCTACTAGATTTGCCTGATATGGATAAACTGGATGCTGAAGATGGAGATCCAATTGCTCAAAAATCTTCATTGTTGATTGGTTTCTTTGAAAACGTACTTACAGAAGTTACAGATGCCCAGGTGTCTATTATTGACCGTGTAACTCACTTAACTTACGAACGTTTCCAAGATAAAGGACGTATGCCAACCCTTAAAGATTGGCATGATATTATGTTAGATCAACCAGAACAAGAAGCTAGAGATATGGCAATTGCTTCTGAAACCTATGCTAAAGGTTCTCAGGATATTTTCTCTTATGAAACAAATGTGGATATCAATGACCGCTTTGTTATCTTCAATTTGAAAAAACTTGATGGGAAATTGAAGCCTTTCGCACTGATGGTTATTCAAGACTATATTTGGAATATGGTTGTTAATAATCAAGGAAAATTTACTACACGTATTTACTTTGATGAAATGCAAAACCAATTTCAAACTGATAATCAGGCGCTATTTTTCACTAACTTGTACGCCCGTGTCCGTAAATATGGGGCAATCCCTACGGGAATTACTCAGAACGTGGAAACGTTGCTTGATCGTACTGAAGGACGTAAGCTGTTAAACAACTCAGAATTTGTTGTACTTTTGAAACAAAAAGGGTCTGATGCCCGTGAATTGGCAGCTATGTATGAATTGACAGAAAGTCAATTAAGATACGTAACGAAACCTAAAGCAAAGGGAACAGGTCTTATTATTGCAGGCGGAACAGTGGTTCCTTTTGAAAACCCAATCCCAAGCACTACGAAATTATTTAAACTAATTGCAACAGATGCTTATTCTGAAGCAGGTGCATAGAGGTGATAGATAATCACCTCTTTTTTCATATCTAAATAGAAAGGGGTGATTATTTCTTGAGTAATAATCAATCGTCAAAAAGTAGATACTCTCAAAGAAAACAAGAAATCAGTCAGGCTGTCCAAAGGCATAATAACAATAGAGGCCGAATTGCACAGCGAGGTGCGAATAAAGAGTATAAAAAAGCTAAGGCCGCTTATCGGGAAGCTGCTAAGAACTATCGTGAAGGAGGAGGAGCTGAAGCTCTCAAACTCAAGAAGAAGAGTAAAGAAAACTTAAGGATTGCTCGTAAAACAAAGAAGATAGTTAAAAAGACAAACCCGACAAAGACCCAGAAGATTACAAGAGCTGTTGCTCACACAGGTACAAGTGCTGTCACTTCTTATATTTCATCAGGTCTAAGTCAAGACGAAGATTTAGAAGAAATTGTAAAGCATACGAGAACGTCAAAAAATGCCCTTCGCAGTGCCAAAAAAGGTGCTAGAGGTATCGGAAGAGTATCTAAAGCAACAGGTAGAGGTGTTGTTAAGGGCTCTCGTTTTGCCAAACGTTCAACGAAATCAGCGGGAAGAGTCGCAAAAAGGACTGCTAAGAATGCTAGGCGTGCTGCTCAGGCAAGTGTCAAAGGAGCCAGAAGAGCCTTGCAAGTGGCTCAGCTAGCTATTAAGGCTGCTGCTGCTGCTGTCAACGGAGCGATTGCTTTCTTTGCGACACCAGTTGGTTGGGTGGTTGCTGTAATTCTAGCTTTAATGTTACTTGTGGTCATGGTCACTGGTGTATTCTCGTCAAATATTGTTCAACAAACAGATTTCAGTTTAAATGACTCTTGGGTCCAATTATCTAAGACAGACCGTAAAAAATCGAATGACAAGGTTGAATACTACACAGATATTGATGAAATTCTACTATACATGAATTACCGTTACGGAGGAGAATGGGAACCATCTGCCAAGTGGGAAGATGGTAATGGTGGCAAATGGGCAGGAAAATTTGGTCTAAACCATTTTTCAGATGCTCTTGATGATATTTGGAAACAGGAAAACGAAGACCCAAATAACCTGAAGACAATGAAAGATGTCTATACAAACGGGAAAGAGTGGACCAAACTCAGTAAGTCTGATCGTGAAGAATATGAAGAAATTCTTGAAAATGCAAAGGAGTCAGGGAAATATCCTGGAATGCAAGAGCTTCAAAACCCTCTGTATAATGCTGCTGATGATAAAAGTCAGTCTGAAGGAGTCATGATAGAAAAACGTTATGGTTATACAGCAAAAGATAAGTTTAGCTATAACACAACTATTAAGGCCTCTTCAGGTCAAAAACTTTATGCGCCTATGGACGGAAAAGTTGAGGTTGGAAAATCTACACTAAAGACCTTCAAAACGAACCTTCCAAAGGATAAAAAGGAAAGCGAAGAAAAGAAACAGAAGACTAATATCATTATCTATACAGATGATGCGGAGTTTATTTTCTATAACGTTTCAGGAGCTCGTGTTAAGTCTGGAGACAAGATTGAAGAGGGGACTGAATTAGGGTCTGTTCAAGGTAACGGACAAGAAATTGCCTATGCTAAACGCAAAGAGACTTTGGACAAAGACGATAAAGACGACAAACGATATTATGATGAAGCCAAATATCTTGAGAAACGTGATGAAGATAATGAGGATGCCAGAACCTTCACCCGTAACGTAGATAAAAAAGGGAAGAAGATTGATAAATGGCAAATCGTCAATCCTGGTTTTTACTTTCCCTTTGTTGCTTACAGCCAACATACCCAAGTGACAACGACAGAGACAGCAGGTGAAATGAGTGGACGAGCAAAACAACTTTATGATTTAGTCAAGAAGTCCCTTCCTGAAGCAACCGACAACGGAATTGCTGCAATGGCAGGGTGTTTTGGTGTAGAGTCTCAAATTGAGCCTAAACGTGCTGAAGGAGATTATCTCTCCCCTCCCGTCGGAGCTTCTGCCGACTCATGGGAAAATGAGGAATGGTTGAATATGGGAGGCCCTGCTATTTATGGTGGAGGTTTCCCAAACATTCTTCACCGTGGACTTGGTCTAGGTCAGTGGACAGACACAGCAGATGGCGCAACACGCCACACACTTTTACTTGAATATGCCAAGAAGATTGATAAAAAATGGTATACACTTGACGCTCAAATCCGTTTCATGCTTGAAGGGGATAACCCCTACTATATCAATATTTTGAAAAGCGTATTGACAAGTAATGATGATGTAGATACTCTGACGAGTCGTTTTCTTTCTCAATGGGAAGGTGTTCCAGGTGATAAAATCAGCGAACGTCAAAAGATTGCGAAACAGGCTTTGACCTGGTTCCATCAAACACCTAAGAGTTCAGGAACAGGTTCAGGGCCAGGAGGCACTAAGGCCTCTTCTTGGGACTTCCCTAGTGAATACGAAGGAAAACTAAAATGGGGTCAACCGTCTAGCAACACTGTCACAGGTTACCCAGGAAACAATTATCCTGCAGGACAGTGTACTTTCTATGTTTGGAACCGAGTACACGAAACTTGGGGGCTTGATGTAGCTCCACAACTTGGGAACGGTCAAGATTGGGTTGCTAACCTTGTTGCTCAAAACGGTTGGCATACAACCTCAACCCCTCAAGTTGGGGCCGTATGTTCAACTGCTGGTGGCTTTGACGGTACTTTAGGTATCTATGGTCATGTAATGTTTGTTGAGCACGTTAATGATGATGGGTCATTCTTGATTTCTGAGCTTAATTATACTTTTGTCCAAGATAAAGTCCATTGGAGGGTTGTCAATAATGCAAGCTACTATAGTTTTGCTATGCCTCCTGGACAGTAAAATACAACTAAAGAAAGGTTTATTATGATTGATACATTTAAAGTTAAAATTTTAAAAGGAGTAGGAGTTGCTATTATAGTAATTCTGATCTTTGTTATTGGGTTCGGTGTTGGACATATTGGTAAGTCAACACAGAAAGTGTCAGCCCCTAAAACAAAAAAAGTTGCTGAAGGAACTGAATTGACCCAGGACTATATCAGGAAATTCTTGATTGCTTATTATACGAAGAAGGACCTGGAGGAGAACCGTTCTCGTTATAAACCTTTTATGACTGATGGTCTATATACGTCTGTTGTCAATATGGAAAACGAACCCGTTAATCAAACTTATAAAGGTTATGTAGTTGACCAAGCTTTCAAATCAGCCGATATCTTTATTGATGAAAAGAACAATACGGCCATTGCCACAATCAACTACACAAATACACTCCTAAAAAATAAGGGTGACTATAAAGATGCTCAGAAAAATGTTGCTAGTAAAAATACATTGCGCCTAACATTTACTAAAGATGGTAAAAAGTTTAAGGTCAATAACATGAGCTACCTTATTGTCACAGACTCAGCAAATGTTACAGACACTACTAATAGCTATGGCACACTAGAGAGTGCTTCAAGCTCTGGAAGTAATGCCTCTGCTTCTACTGGTACTAGCGGAAGCGGAAATGCTACTTCACCAACTTCTACAGACTCTTTAAACAGCGAGGAATAATTAGATGGAATTTAAAGATTTTAAACAAAGGCTTGATGAATTATCCAGAACGTTACCGAAACAGTATAGGGATGAGAACAGGGAAGGAGTACAGGCTTTAATTCCTTATGGTACTGGTTATATCCAATTTGAGATGTATCTAGGTGAGTGTCCAAATCTTTATATGGTTGTTAAGGGGCAGAAAGTGCTAGAACGTCTTTATGATTACATTATAGAGGCGTGGGAGGACGATAATCTGGACTACAATGAACCAAACTTGGAATTTAGTGAAAACAACACAGTGATTAGGATGAGCGTACTCATTTCTAACAGTGGCTTGTTAAAACCACGAACAGCTAACAGGCTAAAACAGGCTTGCGATCAACTTGAATGTTTGCTAGTAGATGTAGATGAAGGCGGTGCAGTTTTATTAAACTATGATGCCGATGAGTTTTTATTTAATAATAAGTATGTTCACCCAGAAGGACTAGCTGATGATCCTGTTTTTGCTAACTGCAATATCATGCTTGAACGTAAACAATGAAAGGAAATATAAACAATGAACGACTATCAAGAAAAACTACAAGAAGAACAAACTGAACAAAAACCTAAACGCAAAAAGAAAACAATTCAAGAACGCTTAGATAGGGCTTTAGAATTGAAAGCAAAGACGGAGAAACAACTTGCTGCCATTCAGAAGCGCCTGGATGGTTATAATAAGCAAGTTGAAGAGCTCCAAGTTGAAGCACGTCTTGAAGTAATCAAGCGTTATGATATGAGTCCTGAAGAATTAGATGCTGCTCTTAAGAATTACAAGGAGGGTGATTGATAATGACATTTCAAGTTACAAACCTAAATACAAACAAAATTAGCGAATTTGCAAATCGTGCTCAATTTCTCTATGAAATGGAGCAGATTGAAACAAGACACCTGGCCACAAACACTATGGGGCGCTATAAATTAACTCATTTAAACGCTAAAACAAATGAAGTACTAGAAGAGAAGACTGTAGAAATTCCCCCAACGGAAGGCGATCTTGAACAATCTCTGAAAGACTTTGGTTTAGCCACTGAAGGAGGAGGCTTGTTTAGTCGTCGGAAACCTAAACAAGCCCTAAAGGTTCCTCCTCAATCAGTATCAGAACCAGAAGAGAGTAACCCAGTGAATATTGATGAAGAGGAACAAGTGTCACCTATTTCAGACACAAAAACAAATTTTCCTACTAGCAATAATGTTGTTCCTTCATCATCTTATACAGGAAGCAAACTTAACATTGTAAGTTTTGGTAAAATTGTGGCTTGGTTGGTGGTTCTCTTCTTAGCACTCTATGGAGCAGGTGTTTCACACACTATTGCAGTAGGTCTTAAAACGGGAGCAATTAAAACAACACAGTCTACACCAAAACAAACTTCAACTGTTAGTGATATGTCAGATGAACATGAAGTAGATGTTTTTAGTCGCTACTTTATTGGAGCATATCTTACAAATAGTGACCTTGATAATTTCATTAGCTCAAAGGTTTCTAACAAACCTTTTGACAAGGTGACTACAACAGCGGTCCTGCTTGAAAAGGCACAAACCAAAGATAAGCAGACTTATGAAATGACTTACGTTGTTAGTTACAACAAAGATGATAAGACTAAATCATCACGTTTCAAATTTACTGTAAAAAAAGCCAAAAAGGCTATGTATGGCTATGAGGTAACTAAGTTGCCGAAAGAGTCAGATTATCCAGGATAAAGGAGAAGAAAAATGGTTGTAGATCAAGAAGGTGCCATTAGAGAATTTAAAAATCAAGGGGTGATGACTGCCAGACTCCTATTCAATATCAGTTCCGTTCTAGCAAAATCATTAGCAGATGGAGCTGTTGATATAAGTAAGAAGGTTTCTGCTAAAATTGAGGCACGTCCTGGCGAGAAAAAATCTATAGATGCCCTAAAGAAAAGAGGCGATACATTAGATTATAAGCAATTCTCAAATAATGAAATGAACCTAGACAAGTTAAAAGCCTATTTGAAGGAATATGGCATTCAATTTCATGCAGAAGAGTTAGCAAATGGCAATTATAACTACTGGTTTAAATCGAAAGATCAAAAACAATTTCAAGCAGCTCTTGAAAGAGTAAAAGAAGATATTATTAACGACAAAAAACAAATTAAATCTCTTCAGAAGACTCCTAAAGACTTAAAACCTCAAGAACAAATTGCTAAACATAAGGCAGCAGCGCCAAAACAATCAGTAGGAACTAAAATTAAGAAGCCTACGAAGTCAGTTTAGGAGGGGCTTATGCAAAATAAAAAACCTAAATTCTGGCCATTTGCAGTGTTAGGGCTTGTCTTTGCTCTAGCTTTAAACCGTGGCTACACACTTTTTTCTATGTCCCCACCTGTAACGGCAGAACACTTATTCATGCCTTATGAGTATACAGTAACAAACTATTTCAACCCTCCTTATTTTCTCTTTAGTTCCAAGCCTTTAGGGTTTGCTGCAATGGCTATAGGTTTCTTTATTGCTCTTGCTATTTATAGTAAAATGAGTACCACAAAAAATCTAAGGTTAGGAGAAGAAGCAGGGTCGGCCCGCTTTGCGACTCCAAGAGAACTCCAGGGGTTTCAGGACAAAGAGCCTGAAAATAACATGCTTTTCACTCAGAATGTGAAGATGGGGCTTTACAACAAGCGTCTCCCCTTTGAGTGGCAACTAAACAAGAATGTTCTTGCCTGTGGTCTTCCTGGTGATGGTAAAACCTTTACTTATGTTAAACCTAACCTGATGCAGATGAACGGTTCTTATGTCGTTACTGACCCTAAAGGGTTACTTGTGCATGAAGTGGGTACAATGTTGGAAGAACATGGTTATCAGGTTAAAGTGTTTGACCTGGTAACTTTATCAAATTCAAATACGTTTAACCCCTTCAAGTATATGCACTCGGAACTAGATATAGACCGAGTAACTGAAGCCATCATTGAAGGAACTAAAAAATCAGACTCCCAAGGTGAAAATTTCTGGGTACAAGCCAACTTGCTTTTAACCAGGGCCTTAATTGGTTATCTCTATTTTGATAGTCAGGTTCGAGGATATGAACCTAACTTATCTATGATTGGGGATCTCTTGCGTAACTTGCAACGTAAAGAGGAGGATGTTCCTGCCCCTGTAGAACTAATGTTTGAAGAGCTGGAAGAAGCACTCCCTGGCAACTATGCTTGTCGTCAATGGGAGCTTTTTAATGCAAACTTTCAAGCAGAAACAAGAAACTCAGTGCTTGCTGTGATGTCTGCACAATATTCTGTCTTTGATCACCAAGCTGTGACTGATATGATTAAGACAGACTCAATGGATATTGATACATGGAATACTCAAAAGACGGCTGTCTTCATTGCAATTCCAGAAACAAACAAGGCTTTCAACTTCTTAGCCTCAACATTCTTTGCAATCATGTTTGAGGAATTAACCCACGGTGCTGATGCAATTATCCAGGGAAGACGTGAAGGTTACAGCTATGAGGACCTTCTTCATGTTCAATTTATTATTGACGAATTTGCTAACATTGGCCGTATTCCTAATTTCAATGAAGTCTTGGCCTCTGTGCGAAGCCGTGAAATGTCCATTAAGATTATCTTACAAGCGATTAACCAATTAAAAGCCCTGTATAAGGATGACTGGAAAACAATCTTAAATAACTGTGCGACTCTGCTTTATCTAGGTACCAATGATGAAGACACCATGAAGTATTTCTCAATGCGTGCAGGGAAACAAACAATTGATATTCAGAACTATTCTGAAAGCCGTGGACGTGGTGGCTCAAGTAGCACGTCTCACCAGCGCCAAGGCCGTGATTTGATGACACCTGACGAGATTGCACGTATCGGTATTGATGAAGCCTTAGTCTTTATTGCCAAGCAGAATGTTTGTCGAGATAAAAAGACAAGTGTAAATCTACACCCAATGAAAGACTGGCTTGCGGATAGCCCTTCTGATAAAAACTGGTATGATTATGTCCGCTATGGGTCTGATATTGAAGAATTTTTGGCCAATATCGAATATGAAACAGTCGTTGATTTGACTGCTGAACTTGAAGCTGAAATTGCTAAAAATGAAGCTCAAGCAAGCAACGAAGAAGTAGAGGCTAACCAAGCTGCAATGATCCCTGAAGATAATGCTGAGATTGCCTCTGAGAGTGCATTTCAAGAAACCGTCTTACCAATTCATCATGAAAAAGTCGTAGAAGACGAACTAGAAGAAACTGAAGATGTTCTGCCTTTTGCATGGGATGAAGATTGATAGTGATATAATACAAGAAACGGAGGTGATTATATGACTGAAGATATCAAACAAAAACCACGAGGTTTTAAGGGCCTGATGGAAGATTTAGGGGTAAGTACCTTTGATGAACTTATTAACTATATGCAAAACAATCCAACTGATCCACTTGTCCAGGAGTTGGAAGAACTTTTAAATAAATTTTATTAGTCTAACTAAAGATAAAAGCCAGGTCAACTAAGACTTGGCTTTTTCTATTACATAAAAATGGAAGGAATAACAAATGAGCCTATATGATTACTTTGGGGTTGCAAACACCCAAGAGCTTTATGACCTGATAACTAACGATGATCCACGAGTTGATGATCTTCAGAATTTCCTGACTTATGCGAAACAAGAAATTAGCTATGAGTCGCCAAAAGTTTTTAATTTTGAGGCTCTATTTAAACTTGTGAATAGTGAGCAATTGATTCCAAGGGATAATGAAGCCTATATTATTGGTTTTTCGACTCAACGGAACCCTACATATTATGCAAAAATTTCTGGGGATATGTCTGAGAAAGAGGTTCTTAATATTGCATTTAAGGCAGATATTAAGTCTTACGCTATTGTAGACCACCCAAATATCTTTTCTCAAGATCAAGATGATGTAATTAGAGATATTGATTGTAATATTGGGTTGATTAGAGGGGTTTATGGAAATACCGCTAGGAACTGTCTTGATAGAGTATCAATTTATGGAGAAGAAGGCATACTTCCGCTAAGAATGTATTCGCATGAAGCCGAGGAATATGGACCTGTTGATTTTAAAGGCTATGAACATACTGCCGATTATAAAGAATTTATTATTGGAAATGATAGCATTTATGACTTGCCTGAAGAACTAACAGCAGCATCCGAACTAGGTGATTTTGTTGACTACTATGTAGCAAAAGAACTTGAGGGCTTAAATGTTTATTATGATGAACAAAAAATTGAGTCGTTATTATGTATGAAAGCTACTATGAATAGACAGGAGGTTTTCACAGTTATCACTTATGATGACCAATTGAACATTAACAGTGTTAAGGATATGTTTATGGGTGCCTATAGTAATACCGTAGTTGACCTTGCTTTTGTCATGGATCAAGTCAATAAAGACCAAAATAAGGGCTTTATTGTTAGTCATAATCATCCTTCTGGCGGATTAAGGGCTTCTAAAGCTGACATAGAGACTACAAGAGCTCTAGGACGTCTTGGCGAATTATTTGAAAAGCGCCTATACGATCACTATATTGCATCAAGCAGAGGGGTTACGTCATTAGCTCAAGAACGTACCCCTGGAGCGAGCTTTCTTACAATGGCTAAAGAAAGGGAGGTAGACAAGTATTTGTTAAAACTTGCTGATAGTCTTGAGAAACAAAGCGCTAAACTACAAGACAGCCCTAAAAAGAAACAAGGGCGGAGTATTTAAGGAGAAGTAAGATGTCAACACAAGTAACCAACGAGAAAGTAGATAAAAAATATTATGTTGTACTTATGCTAGTTCATATGGGAAATTCTGTTTGGCTAGTCCCACAAGATAATGGAAGTTTAGCTTGGTCAAATGAGTTTTGCGATACGCAACCATTTTTTAGCTATGAAGAAGCTAAAAGTGTAGTTGAGAGTCACTTTTTACAAACTTTTGGGTTTATAGGTTCATACAAAATCATTGAACTTACTTATGAAGAATTGTTGGACTTTGAAATTTTAACTGATAACTAAATAATCTAGAATATCTTCATGTTTAACAGCAGGATTGATGTAATCTTTTTTGGGGTGTTTCTTGAACCTACCAAAGAAAAATAATCTTAATGGTTGTCCATCTTTAGCTGCTTTTTCTAAAATATCGAGTTTATATTTAACACCACGATGACTAGCTGATTGTTTGTTAATCGTGATTGTAGGAGTGGCGGTTACATTATTCAAAGTACATTTACTTTTGAACTGCACTAGGAAATAGTCATTTTCAGGTTTATCCTTAAAATTGATATATCGTACGGAAGCATTATCAAAGTAGATATGGACGTCTTCAAGATTGATATTTCTTTGTCCTGCTTCTGATAGATCAATGAAATACTTTGATAAGTTTATCTCTTTATTATTTTTATTGAAAAACGTGTATCGTTCGCCTGCCTGTTCATCCAAGTAATATTGAACGAGGTCTTTCAGCCGCTTAATGTGCATTTTAAAGGTCTTGTCATCAATATATTTGGACTCTCTAGACTTTGTTTTGGAGTTAGATAAAGGGCCAGACATTTGGGGCTCGTTTTCTTTCTGTCTAGGTTGTGAAATAACAGCTAAATCTCCTTTGACAAGATCGACATCAATAATAATCTTATTCTTATCACGGTAAAATGATACATGGTTTTCCTTTTCAGTTTCAAGTTCCCTTAATTCGTAATTTTTTACGATTACATCGCAGTTTTGACAATCGTGAACTTGATTTCTTGCTCCAGGTGTAAAATGAGGAGTCTTGTTATAATCCTCTAAACCGAAATTAGTCAAAGTCAGTTTAAAAGGGCACAATCTGCCACACTGGAAGGCACGCTTATCATATAGTTTATTAAAATCTCCCGTTGGTAATATGGATCGTCTGTGTGCCTCCAAGGGTGTTAAATCAATATTAGCTTCTAAGCTATACGCTTTTTCATATGACATGATATTTACCTCTTTCTAGTGGTTTAATTATTATATCTTTATTATGTTGTTTTTTTATAAAAAAAATAACATAGCTATATCATAAAGGAAAATTATAAAAGATTCAGTAAGGTGACAAACCAATTTACCTTATTAGCATAACATATATTTAGAAAGGAATAATAAGATGCGAACAATACTACTCTTAGCAGAAAAGCCCGATCAGGCAAAAAAATATGCTAATGCTTTGGGAACCCCAAAGAAGACTGATACTGGTTGGGATGTTTATTCCGAGCAACTATCTGCCCAAGTCCTTGTCCGTCCTGCAGTTGGACACTTGGTTGAACGGTCTAACCCCTGGACTAATTTTGAAAATTGGGAAAGCGTAGAACGACTTCCAATGTTCCCCGACCATTTTGATTTTGAAATCAAAAAAAATACCAAGAAGAATTTTAACGCCATCAAGAATGCTATTAGGACCGTTGACAGTATTATGATTGGAACAGACCCAGACCGTGAAGGAGAAGCAATTGCCTATTATATTCTCAACAAGATACCAGGTAGTTTGAAAAAGGTTAGTTATCGTTTATGGGCCAACTCACTGACTCAAAAAGGGCTAGATATGGCATTTAGAAACTTAAGAAGACCTGAAGAAACAGTCAACTATTACCATGAAGCGGAAGCACGAGGAGAAGCTGACTGGCTAGTAGGTTTTAATTTGAGTCCATTTACAACTCTTATGATGCGAGATCATGAACTAATTCCTGAAAAGTCCAAAGGCATGACGGTCGGACGAGTACAGACCCCTATTGTTTCGCTAATTGTTAAAAATAACGAGGAAATAGAGAATTTTGTTTCAAAACCATTTTGGCAACTCCGATTATTTGACCAGACAAACCAGGTCGCTTTCTCTCATGAAGCCAAGTTTGAAACTGAAGCAGAAGCTGTAAAAGCCCTAGAATTATTGTCAGATAGGGCAACGATTACCCAGGTATCTTCTGAGAAAAAATCAAAGACAGCTCCTAAACTCTATAACCTTACAGATATTCAAGCTGAAATGTCTAAACTCTATAAATTTGATGCTGATAGAACAAAAAGTATCATCCAAAGTCTCTATCAAAAAGGTTATATGTCCTATCCACGGACAAACTCAAATCTTATCACGACTAATGAATTTGATTACCTAATAGAACATATTGACGACTATCAAGCAGCTATTGGTAAAACCATAGAAACGCCAAACAGAAGCCCTAGAAAGTCTTTTGTCAATGATAAAAAAGTGGTGGAACACTATGCTATTATTCCTACTGAGATTATCCCAGATATGGAAGAACTAGAAAAAGAAGAACGTCTGATTTATCAGATGGTGACCTTCAGAACATTATTGATGTTTGCACCAGATTATGAGTACACGTCAACAAGTATTACCCTGGATAATAACGGACAGGAGTTTAAAACAACTGGATCTGTGACTTTATCTAAAGGTTGGCAGGTCTATCTTCCTAGTCAAAGTAAGGAACAGGTTTTACCTCCATACCAGGAGGGACAAGAAATTGCCGTAGAACGTCAGTTGAAGGAAGATGCAACAAAACCTCCTCAACGTATCACTGAAAACAGCCTTTTGAAAAAATGGCTACCTAAGTACAGCTTGGGAACACCTGCCACACGGGATGCCATGATTAAGTCTGTCCAGGATAAAGGGTATATCACAAAGGACAAAAAGAGTGGCCAACTATTCCCAACTGAACGAGGAATATTGCTAATTCATTATTTGGATAAGCTCAATATAGCTTATACCAATCCTGAAACAACTGGTAAATGGGAAACAGCACTTGCCAAGATAGGTGAAGGGAAGATGAAAAAAGAGGACTTTGTGGCCAAAGTGAGACTGGCCATAACAAAACAAATTGAACGAGGGAAAGAAATCGGATAGAAAGGAAATTAACCTATGTCAAATGCAGCAGAACGAGGACAAGCACTATCAAACCTACTATCAAACAAACAACTCCACTCAGCAAAGGCTAAAGATATTCTGGCTGTTGCTGAAGGTCTTGGAATGAAACTTATCCCAGAACGTGGAAACGTCTATCATTGGGAGGAACACGACTCTTTGAAACTCTACCCAGACCGAAATACATTTAGATGGTGGTCTCAAGAAACTGGTGGTGACACTATTCACCTGGTACAAGTTATTCAAGAATTAAACACTGGAAAACGTCCAAATTTCAAAGAAGCTGTCAACTACCTAATTACAGGAGAGTTTGAAACCATTGAAGTCGAGCCCCTACCAGAAAGAGAACCATTTAACTATTATCTTAAGCGTTTTGAGTCAAAAAACTTTGACCTGGGACGTGATTATCTAAAAAATGAAAGAGGGCTATCAGATGAAACGATAGACCTCTTTTTAAAAGCGGGAGTCTTGGCCCAAGCTAATCATAAGACAGGAGATTTGATTGAGCCTGTAATAGTCTTTAAGTCTCTTGATGTAGATGGTTCGCTTAAAGGAGCAACACTTCAGGGAATTGAAAATCATCCCGATATTCACGAACGAGGGCGCTTGAAAAAAATCATGACTCACTCTGACGGAATGATGGGGTTAACACTTGATATTGGCCAACCTAAACGCTTGGTGTTTGCAGAAGCTCCTATTGACCTTATGAGCTATTACGAGGTCCACAAGGAAAGTCTGAAAGATGTCAGACTTGTTGCTATGGATGGGCTTAAAAAGGCCACTGTGAGCCGTTATGTGGCTGATATGGCCTCTTCTGACCCAATTGGTCCCAATCGCCCGTCACAAGTCCTAAAGGACAATAGAAGGGAGCTAGGACAGCTTATTGATCGTCTGCATATGCTTGATAACGTTTCTCAACGCTTGGAAGATGGTTTAATCACTCTAGCCGTAGATAATGACGAAGCAGGCCGAAAATTTATAAAAGAAAAATTTCAAGATATGAATATTCCTGTTAAAGTCGATATTCCCCCACTTGCAGACGGCCAAAAGAAAAACGACTGGAACGACTATCTAAAAGCTGAAAAAGGACTTATCAAACTAGATAAAAAAGCTCCTGAGAAGGCCCAGGAGCATACAAAAAAGGCTGAGAACGAATTCGGGGATTTACCTGGAAACCAGGAGGCAGCACCTCTACCTGAAGCGGATGAACCGCAACCTTTGAATGAGTCGTCACCGACTCAAACTCAGTCTCAACCTTTACTTCATTTTACCATATCTGAAGCGCCAAAGTCAATTTATAAGGTGGGTTATCACCCTATTACTGCTAGTGAATTAAATAGGTTAAATAACTATGTACAGCATCTTCAGGAAGCAGCCAAGTGGTATGATGAAACACTTGCGGATAGTAAGGTAACCTATTTTGTCAAAGATGAAGATGAAATCAATTCTATTGAAATTACTTTTGAGAAAAAACAATTCATGCACTTAACAGGTATTTATCTTGTTAAGCAAGGCATTACTTCGAGCATAGCCCTAGATAATATCATTCAGGGGCAAGGTCACTATGATAATATCTATCTTGCTAATAGAAATGCTGCGTTCTCAAAACTTCAAATTATGCCAGAGCTTAAAGCTATAGCTGACTCAAGTTCATTCTATTTCAATGATGTAAGTGACATTAAGAAGTTCCAAAGACTGGATGCATCGAAGGCTATTCGTACAAAAGGGAATGAGCTGGTACTTGCTTTAAGGACAGATGACGGCAAAACGTTTCCTGCTTCTTTGATGAAGCCTGGTAAAACGTTAAATATACTAATGGACGAAACTGCTGAAGAAAGAGCTATTTTAGGTATCTATCGCAAGAAGGGTGGAAAAATTGATACCCTTTCTGTTAACGAGCGTTATATTTCAGATGGTGGTAAAGAAATGTTAGAAATTATGAAAAACAATGATTTTAGTCTAGTACAGTCTGAGTCACAAGGGATCAAGCGAAAACAATCATTAGCCACACTCGACTCAGATGGTGACGGTTTAAGTGATGAAGTAGAAATTGCAAGAGGTACTAACCCTTATTCTCCTGACTCAGATGGTGATGGAGTGCCTGACGGTCAAGAGGTCGCAGAAGGCACTGACCCACTTAACGCTTCTGATAATAGCTACACTAAGCAGCAACGTGATATGACTGTAACCAACATGATTAAGAATAATGATATCAAGGCTCTTAACGAGCATTTGAAAGAAGGAATTAAGTCCTATTTTAATTCGGACAATTACAAAGAATTCCTCAACGGTATGGCCGACTTTAACAATTATTCTCCTAGAAATATCCAACTAATAAAAGCACAACTTCCTCAAGCAACATTGGTTGCCTCTTTCAATCAATGGAAAAAGCGTGGTGGTTCTGTTAAAGGACAAAAGGCTATTTATATTCAGGCCCCTGTTAAAGTTACAATCAAGGATATATACGGGAACCCTAAAATAGATCCTAAGACAGGTGAAGAACTTAAGCGAATAATCTTCAGAAGCGTCCCTGTATTTGATGTGTCTCAAGTAACACCGCAAGAAGGAAAAACATTAGATATTCCAAGTATGAGTGGGGATGCTACAACACCACTCAGCAAAGAAGACTATAACAATATGTATCGTAGTCTGAAAGAAATCTCACAAAGCAATGGTGTTCCAATTCGTTTTGACCAAACAGAACCAGGTGTAGGTGGCTTTTACGATACAAAAAGAAATGAGATTGTTATTTCTAACCAGGCAAAACGACAACCTGCACAAGTTATAGGAACACTCATTCATGAAATGGCTCACTCAGAATTACACAATGACAAAACGATTGCTGAAAATTATCCTGACCTTAAATATTCGACTGGTGAATTACAAGCGGAGTCTGTTGCCTATGTCGTTTCAAGACACCTAGGTATTGATATGGGTATAGAGCGAAGTTTTGGTTATCTAGCTTCATGGGCTGTTGCCGAAGGTGGTTTGGAAAGTTTGACTGCTCAACTTGAGATTGTTCAAAAAGAAAGTGCTAGTTTGATTGAGCGCATTGATCACGCTATGACCAAATATCAAAAATTATCAGAAGATAAGGTTGTTAGTCGTGATAAGGTATCAACGAAAGAAAATACCTTCTATGATAGTCTAGCACAAGCAAAAAAGCGCACTAGCGGAAAAACTGCTGAAGAAGACGAAGCCCCAAAAAAATCACAAGGAATTCAAATGTAATGTCCCGCAAGAATTCCTTAACAAGAAGGGACAGAACAAAAACACTAACACAAATTGAAAGAAGAGAGGAAGATAAAGATGACGATTACTAAAGAACAAGAAACAACTGTTGAAATGACACTCATGGACTATCTTCTTGATATGGAAGATTTTATCCAAGGTAAGAAGACACTTAATGTTATGAACGTTCGTAGACCTAAAGCAGCACTTGTTAAAATCTTACAAGCTGACCTAGACGATTTTAAACAAAATGGCTTTGAAGATGGTGGTGAAGATTTTGCTGAAAATCTCACACAAACTATAACAGTTCTTGAAAATATGACTGATGCTGAATATACCAAAATCAAGCAGAATATTCTTGATTTTGAACCTGGCTCTTAAATGGTAAATGTATTTTAAATGGTCATCTTAAAAAGATGTCCATATTGTCAAAGTGTGCAAGTTGTAAAACTGCACACTTAAAAAGAGTGTACAGTTTGAAAAAGTGTCACTCATTAAAGAGAGCGCAAGCGACAAAATCAGGGGTTTGGGGTCTTCCCCAAGATTAAAAAAGTATCGCAAAAACAGGGCCTTAAATGGGGTCCTGGTTTGAGCGATTTCTTTTTTATTTCAGCATGTGGGGCCCCACGTGCTAATCTTGCCAGATAGAAAGTATACCCCTATATCATGGGGTTTGTCCATCACTAAATATCCATAGATTTGGCATAACAAAAGTAGAAAAAACCTGGTTCCTTTTTACAATAAGTAAATAATGAAAAATGGTTTTATTTAGGTTTAAGACACAGGATAATAACTAAAAGATAGGCAAACATGAAAGGATGTAACAAATGGTAAAGCGTGAAAGATACATAGAATGCAAACTACGACTAAACCCTAAAGAGGTTAAAGAATTAAAAAAACGTGTAGAACAATCAGGAAAAAGTCGCCAACAATTTCTATTAGAGTTAGCACTTAACGGAAAAGTCAATAACTATGACTATTCCGAACTTATGCAGCTACGTCAAGAAGTTAATGCTATTGGACGTAACGTTAACCAAATTGTTAGATATATTCATGAAACAGGAACAGTTGAACCCGAAGCCTTTGAGATGTTACGTCAAGAGATAAAAGAAATGAACAAAGTTATCATGACCGAGTTTAAAGAAGGGAATTTATTGAAAGAAAATGCCAATTACGAAAGTACTCCAAATCAAAAAGACTGAGAACCTAAAGAGGTCTATCAACTATATCACACAAGATGCAAAGACGTTAAAAGCAGAAACTAGCACGTCAGAACAAGAGTCATTTCCTATGGAGCTTATTGATGGAACTTTGTGTAAACGTCTAGTCAGTGGTCATAATCTTACTGATGAGTCTGATGCAGAAAATATATTTGATGACTTTGTTTTGATGAAAGAAAGTGCAGATATATTTAATGGCCGTTCTGGATTAAACGCCTATCAATCTGATTTACATGATCCTAAAAAAGTTTTAGCACACCACATTATTCAATCATTTTCACCTGATGACAATTTAACCCCAGAAGAGGTACATGAGATAGGACGTAAAACTATTATGGAATTGACAGGTGGACAGTACCAGTTTGTTATTGCAACACACATGGATAAAGGACACTTGCATAACCATATTATTTTAAATACAACAAATAGTGTTACTATGAAAAAATTTCAATGGAAGAAGAACACAGCTAAAATGTTGTATGAGATTTCAAATAAGCATGCAGAGATTGCAGGTGCTAAAGTTATTGAACCAAAATTAAATAATAGCTATACAAAATATTCAGCCTGGAGAAGACAGAACGTCTATAAGGTCGAAATAAAAGAACGTCTTGACTTTTTATTGCGGCACTCTCTTTCCCTGGAAGATTTCAAGGAAAAAGCAAAGAGACTAAATGTAACTGTTGATTTTTCAGGAAAGTATGTTAAGTATCGCTTAGATGACAAGGGACAGCAAAAATTTACCCGTGACCGTACACTTTCCAAAAAAGGAAAATATTCTTTAGAGGAGATTGAGAAGGCTTTAGCAAAGAATGAAGTTGTCTACTCCAAAGAAGATGTTGCTACAATGTACCAGGAAGAGCAAGAACAAAAAGAGGAAGACTTTGAGTATAAGTTAGATATCGAAAAGTGGCAAGTTGATGAAGTGACCTCACAAGGTATCTTTGTAACAGTTGATTTTGGTATTGACCAAAAAGGTCAAATCAAAATACCTGCACGGATGCTAGATCAGAACGAAGACGGAACTTTCACCGCTTACGTCAAACAAAAAGATTTCTTTTACTTTCTCAATCCTGACCACTCAAGTCAAAACCGCTATATCACAGGTGGAACTGTTATGAAGCAACTCTCACAAAAAAGTGGTGACCTTTTGCTTAAGAAAAACAAATACATTTCTAAGTTGGACCGCCTGGTGGATGAATTGAACTTTTTATCAGACAACAATGTCACTAACTCACAACAATACGAAGATCTGGAAAACAAACTCCTGGAACAATTAGAGGAAACAGATTTTGAGTTGGACCGTTTAGATGACCGTCTTTCAGAAGCTAACAAAATTATTGGAGCTTTATCAACTTATCAAGGCCAGTTAGCTAATGTAGAGGTTGCTGAAGAGATACTTGAGAAAAATCATATTGATAAGAATACAGACCCTTATCAAATGAAGAAAGTCCTGGAAGAAGTACAGTTAGAAAGAACTGCTCTTAAAGAAAAACGTGATACGGTAGTGTCTAACTTAACCAAATACAAAACAATTGAGCAAGAGAAACAGCAGCAAAACCAAAACAAAGAGAAGAAACAACAGCTTTAAAAGATATCATTCAATAGGAATTGAAAAATGAATGGGGTATAATAACAATAATGAATATTACAAATTTGAAAAAAACGATTGTTTTGATTACTTTATTGACTGTGGTTTCGTTTATTACCCCCTTACTTTTAGAAGTTTTTCTTGGAGGGCTATCTTTAGGAGAATTGTTGTCATTTTATGCGTCAATTTTTGGAGCACTAATAACCTTAGTAGGTGTTGTTATGACCTTGAATTATCAAACACGACAATCAATGAGTGATGACGAGATCAAATATAAGCCTATTCTGAAAATTGATTCTGTTTCACCGAAATGTATGGATTTTATTGGGAGGCGAGAACTTCATATTCTGTTTCCATCTAGTTATTCAATAAACGAAGTTGATCAAGGAGTTTGGGAGGATCCGTACTATTATCAATACAATGAAAACACAGAATTTCATATGATTATCAAAAATAAGGGTAGAGGGGAGGCAACGGCAGTTTCTCTAGACTCAGCAAAAATAGAGGACGTTAGTTGGGATGAGGAAAGTCATTTATATATTGGCACAAGTTTGCCGCTTTCCTTAGGTGATGAACTCTTAATAGATGATCGAGTTGATATAATTGTGACTTTCCCAAAATTTTTATTTTTGAAAAAAGATGAAGACTATAATAGTATCTTTATTGAGTTGACGTTGTCTTATGATGATATGTTTGAAAGGAATAGACGAAAGTTGACAATATTATCAGAATTTCGGATAGAACCTTTAGAAAAAGAAATCACTCCTCGCTTTTATAAAGACGGTTATGACTATTATCAGGTAGAGGTTAGATATATGGGGTCACAACAAAAAATAGAAGGACAGTAGGCTGTAGCCTATTGTCCTTTTTTTATTTTATTGCTATGATAGGCTTTGATAAACGGACAATAGGGTTAGGCAAAACAAGGAGGACAAAATGGCAAGAATTGGTTACGCTAGAGTAAGTACAATCGATCAGAATTTAGACCGACAGCTTGAACAACTGAAAGATACAGAAAAGATATTTAAAGAGGCTGCAAGTGGAGCGAATAAAGAACGTCCGCAGCTTAAAACCTTACTAGATTTTATTCGTGAAGGTGATATTGTTGTTGTAACTGAGTTGGAAAGACTAGGCCGTAATAACAAGGATCTAACGTTTATAATGAACTATATTCAAGAGAAGGGGGCAACTCTGGAAGTTTTAAACCTTCCAACTCTTAGAGGGATTGAGGATGACAATTTAAGAAGGCTGCTTAACAACCTGATCTTGGAAATATACAAATACCAGGCACAGGCAGAAAGAGAACGTATTAAGGAACGTCAAGCCCAGGGAATTGCTCTAGCAAAAGCTCAAGGAAAGTACACGGGTAGAAAAGCATTATTTACGGAAGATGATGAACGACTTAAGCACGCATTTGATTTGTACTTGTCGGGCTATTCAGATAAAGATGTAGCATCTATGACTGGGATCAATGAAAGAACCTTCAGAAGATACAGAGAGAAGTACAACATAGTAAGATAATTTTTCTATAAGTTGCGTTTCTATTTTCTAGCAGTAAAAGAAATATAATCGTCTTGCTATCCCTTTAGGAACCCCCAAGCTC
>NZ_JAPVYF010000012.1:0-71784 GCF_041431705.1 Streptococcus sp. 27098_8_74 | reverse complement strand
ATCAGCGTTTTTCTTTTGTATTGATTCGTATTGAATCCTTATTTAACCTCAGTAAAGATTACGTGTTTACGCAATTTTGGTGAGTATTTTTTCAATTGAAGACGGTCTGGAGTGTTACGTTTGTTTTTTGAAGTAAGGTACAAGCGTTCACCAGATTCTTTGTGTTCAAGTGTAATATTTACGCGCATGGTATCTCCCTTCTATTATTTAGTTGCGTTAGCTTTAGCGATTTTACGTCCTTTGTAGTATCCTTTAAGTGATACACGGTGTGAACGTGAGTAATCTCCAGTTGTTTCGTCAAATTGTACTGATGGAGCAGTCAATTTGTAGTGTGTACGACGTTTGTTTTTCTTCGCTTTTGAAGTGTGACGTGCAGGTACTGCCATTTCTTTATTTCCTCCGAATTAATATTTATGTTCTTGATTTTAAATCAACTATAACAGAATAACATATCTTTTTTGTAAAGTAAAGTTACTTGACAAAAAACTTTCCAAGAAATGATATAGTTAAAAACTATATCATGCGATAACAAATACATATTTCACTGCTATAGCAGCAAGTGCTAGAATAGGCTTATTATTACATTAAGTGAAAGCATAAAAAGGAGTAAATAACTATGAGTAAAGTTCATTATCATTTTGATCATGTTGGTTCTTACCTTCGTCCACAAGCTTTAAAAGAAGCACGTGAAAAATTTGCCAATGGTGAGATTTCGCAAGAAGAATTGTTGAAAGTACAAGATGAATTGGTTAAGGAATTGGTTCATCATGAGGTAGAAAATGGTCTTCAAGTAGTTTCTGATGGTGAATTTGGTCGTTCTTGGTGGCACCTTGATTTCCTATGGAACCTAACTGGTTTTGAATCTTACCAACAAGAAGATTCATATAAATTCCATGGAGCTAAGACACGTACAACCAATGTTCGTATCAATGGTAAGATTGCCGAAAATCCTAATCATCCTTTCTATCGTGACTTTGAATATCTTAAATCAGTGACTCCTGAAGGAATTACTCCAAAAGTAACTACTCCAAGTCCATCACTCATCATTAACCGTGACCACCGTAGTGATCTTTATGCAGATTACTATGATTCATGGACAGATTTTCTTGATGATTTGGCAAAAGCTTACCATGATACCATCCAACATTTCTACGATTTGGGTGCACGTTATGTACAGTTGGATGATACGACTTGGGGTTATTTGATTCAACAGTTTGAGAATGAAAAAAATAATCCTGAGAAAACAGCTGAGTTGGTAAAAATTGCTGAGGATGATGTATACACTATCAATAAAGCCTTGGAAGGTCTTCCAGAAGATTTGACTTTGGCTACTCATATTTGTCGTGGAAACTTTAAATCAACTTATCTTTTTGAAGGTGGCTATGATTCAGTAGCTAAATATCTTGGGAAATTGAATTATGATATCTTCTTCTTGGAATACGATGATGCGCGTTCAGGTAGCTTCGCACCACTTCCAACGATTTGGAATAACCGTGATCATGTTGAATTGGTGCTTGGTGTGATTACTTCTAAGGATCCAGCTTTGGAAGATGTAGATGCTGTCATCGCTCGTATCCATGAAGCGGCTGAGCTTGTACCACTTAAGAACCTTGGTATCTCAACTCAATGTGGTTTTGCATCAACTGAAGAAGGCAATATCTTGACTGAGCAAGACGAGTGGAATAAATTACAATTGATTAAAACAATTACTGATAAAGTTTGGTCATAATAGAAAAATGTAGAGGACAGGCTCAGCTTGTTCTCTCTTTTTATGAGTATAGAAAGGAAGTGTCATGAACTATAAAGAGACAGGACAGAAGATTTTAGATGCTGTAGGAGGAAAGGAGAAAGTTCAGAATCTTGTAAACTGTGCTAAACGTTTATGTTTTACCTTAGCGGATGATAAAGTTGTTCAAACTATCTAAGGTATTGTGAGTTTGGCTAAGAGTGGTGGCCAGTATCAAGTTGTTGTTGGGAGTGATGTACCAAATGTATACCGTGCCTTGGAAGGCTTATTAGACCTAGATGAAGTGTCTAAGGAATCATCGGAAAAACAAGACAGAACTCCTCTTCAAAGCTTTTTAGCCCTTATTTCTGGGATTTTCACACCAATCTTACCGGTAATTACAGCAGCAGGGATGATCAAAGCCGTTTTGTCTCTTTTGGTTGTCTTTAAGGTAGTAGCTGTAGATGATGTTAACGATCAAGTTCTTAATTTTATTAGTGATGCTGGATTTTATTTTTTTACCTGTATTTTTAGGTGCTTCAGAAGCTCGATAGTTTAAGACAACCGCTCAATTGGGGATGTTGATTGGTGCTATTTTATTACACCCAACTTTTACGCAGATTGTGACAACTGCCAAGGAATCAGGTCATGGCGTCTCTTTCTTTAGTATTCCCCTTACATTAACTTCTTACTCATCAACGGTTATTCCTGTTATTTTGGCAGTTTGGTTTATGAGTTATGTGGAGCGCTTTGCAATTAAAATTTCATCAAAGACTGTTAAATTTTTCTTGGTGCCTATGATTACGACCTTGATCACTGCAAACGTAACACTTTTGATTTTAGGTCCAGGTACTTTAGCTTCGAATGTGGCTCAGGGGGGAGTAGCCCTTGCTATTGCTTTAAAAACTAAGGATACCAAAAAAAGTTCTGGCTTCATCTGCTGGAATTACTGCAATTTGTGGGATTACGAAACCGGCTCTTTATGGGGTAACTTTGCAAAATAAAGCTGCCGTCATAGGATCTATTGTTGCAGGGGGAGTAGGTGGCTTCTTCCTTGGTATTTTAGGTGTGAGAAATTTTGCAGGTGGTTCCCCAGGTCTCTTGACGATTGCAGCCTATATCGGTGAAGATACACTTTAATATTTTTACACAGCTATTGCAGGTCTTGTAATTTCTGTTGTGGTCTCTTTTGTTGTGACCTTCGTTCTTTATAAAGAAGATTAATGATTGTGGCAGGCCGGGAGGTCTGTTTCTTTCTTACGTTGAAAAAACCTCTACCATTTCCCAAAAGCTATGTAAATTATGATAGAATAGAGTGATTATATCTGTAATAACGGAAAAGGAGGGCAGGTCTATTTGAGACCTGTATCATCATTATGAAACTTCAAAAACCTAAGGGAACGCAGGATATTTTACCTGCTGATAGTGCTAAATGGCAGTACGTAGAAAATGTTGCACGTGAAACATTTAAGAAATACAATTATGGTGAAATTCGTACACCTATGTTTGAACATTACGAGGTCATTTCACGTTCAGTAGGTGATACAACTGACATCGTTACTAAGGAAATGTACGATTTTCATGATAAGGGAGACCGTCATATAACACTTCGTCCAGAAGGAACAGCACCGGTTGTACGCTCTTATGTAGAAAATAAACTCTTTGCGCCAGAGGTTCAAAAACCCGTTAAAGTTTATTATATTGGATCAATGTTCCGTTATGAACGTCCTCAAGCAGGACGCTTGCGTGAGTTCCACCAACTAGGTGTAGAGTGCTTTGGATCAAAAAATCCAGCCACAGATGTTGAAACCATTGCTATGGCCTACCAACTCTTTAATACGCTTGGCATCAAGGAAGTTACCCTTCATTTGAATAGCCTTGGAAATACTGAGAGTCGTCTGGCTTATCGTCAGGCCTTGATTGACTACTTGACACCAATGCGTGATACTTTATCAAAAGATAGTCAGCGCCGTTTGGATGAAAATCCTTTGCGAGTACTCGATTCAAAAGAAAAAGAAGATAAGGTTGCAGTTGAAAATGCACCCTCTATTCTTGATTATTTAGATGACGAAAGTCAAGCGCACTTTGACGAAGTGCGTGCCATGCTCGATAGTCTTAACATTCCTTATGTGATTGATACTAATATGGTACGTGGTCTTGATTACTACAACCACACGATTTTTGAATTTATTACCACTATTGATAAGTCTGAATTGACAATCTGTGCGGGCGGTCGTTACGATAGTTTGGTTGAATACTTCGGTGGTCCAGAAATAGCTGGTTTTGGTTTTGGACTTGGTTTAGAACGCTTGCTTTTGGTTCTTGATAAACAAGGTATCGAACTTCCTGTGGAAGAAAGTCTGGATGTTTACATCGCAGTACTTGGTTCAGGTGCTAATGGCAAAGCTCTTGAGTTAGTTCAAGCTATCCGCTATCAAGGATTTAAAGCTGAACGTGATTACCTTGGACGGAAGATTAAGGCACAATTCAAGTCAGCAGATACCTTCAAGGCCAAGACTGTTATCACATTAGGTGAGAGTGAAGTGGAGTCAGGTCAAGTTAATGTCAAAAATAATTCTACTCGTGAGGAAGTTACTGTAAGTTTCGAAGAGCTAACTAACAACTTTGCAGCAGTCCTCAAACAGTTAGAAAAGTAGGGGGCATATGATTAGTATAGTTGATATGCTCAAACGGAGTGAAAAGTTTAGTTTGGCTTTTGATCGTAGTATGCCTATTCGTTTCCAACAACAGTTTTGGCAGTTGATTGCTTTTCTTGATAAGCATGAAATTACTTGGTTTAATGATGAGCCTGCAAGTGATCATGCGATGTGTCAGCAATTACTTGGTCAAGTTTGGCGTCAAGATTGTCAAGATGTAGTCTTGAGTTTTGAAACTCAGGAACGTTATTTGGGATGGCAGGTAGATGAGGAAACTGATGAACTTAGTGTTATCATTGAAGATGTTTACGGTTTCCGCTGGAATAGTTTACTTGACTTAGAAACAGCTGATTATCGTTTTGAAGATTTTGAAGAGTTTGCTGAAGATTACGTGGATACTAGTGATTTGTTGAAACAATTTGGCAAATAGTTTGATAAAAAAGAAAGTCTATTAAAATTCTAACCTGAAATGGGTGGGGTTTTGATGGGCTTTTTGCTATAATAGTTAAGACTAAAAAATTAACGAAAGAAGTGTATTTATGGAACGTTCTATGTATGCCGGACGTGTTCGTAGTGAACACATCGGAACTACTATTACTTTGAAAGGTTGGGTATCTCGCCGTCGTAACCTCGGAGGTTTGATTTTCATCGATCTTCGTGACCGTGAAGGTTTGATGCAGTTGGTTGTTAACCCTGAGAATGCGGATGCAACTGTGGTTGAAACAGCTGAGAGCTTGCGTAGCGAATTTGTTATTGAAGTAACAGGAACTGTTGAAGCGCGTGAACAAGCTAATGATAACTTGCCTACAGGTGCTGTCGAACTTAAAGTTGAAGACCTTAAAGTCCTTAATACTGCCAAAACAACACCATTTGAAATCAAAGATGGTGTTGAGGCTAGTGATGATACACGTATGCGTTACCGCTACTTGGATCTTCGTCGTCCAGAAATGTTGGAAAACTTTAAGCTCCGTGCAAAGGTAACTCACGCCATCCGTAATTATCTGGATGACTTGGAATTTATCGATGTTGAAACACCAATGTTGACAAAATCTACACCAGAAGGTGCTCGTGATTACTTGGTGCCAAGCCGTGTTAGCCAAGGCCACTTTTATGCTCTTCCGCAAAGTCCCCAAATCACTAAACAATTATTAATGAATGCTGGTTTTGACCGTTATTATCAAATTGTTAAGTGTTTCCGTGATGAAGATTTGCGTGGAGACCGTCAACCTGAGTTTACACAAGTTGACTTGGAAACGTCATTCCTTAATGAGCAAGAAATCCAAGATATTACAGAGGGATTGATTGCTAAGGTTATGAAAGAAACTAAAGGGATTGAAGTTACATTACCATTCCCCCGCATGTCTTATGATGATGCCATGAATAACTATGGTTCTGACAAGCCAGATACACGCTTTGACATGCTTTTACAAGACTTGACAGAAGTTGTCAAGGGTGTAGACTTCAAAGTATTTGCTGAGGCACCAGCTGTTAAGGCAATTGTTGTCAAAGGAAATGCAGACAAATACTCACGTAAAAGTATTGACAAGTTGACAGAGTTTGCCAAACAATTTGGCGCTAAAGGTCTTGCTTGGGTTAAGATGACTGACGGAGCTCTAGCAGGTCCAGTTGCTAAATTCTTGACAAGTATTGAAGATAAGTTGACAGATGCTTTACACCTTGAAGAGAATGATCTAGTTCTTTTTGTAGCAGATACACTTGAAATCGCTAATAACACACTTGGTGCTTTGCGTAATCAAATTGCTAAAGAACTTGACATGATTGACAACACTAAGTTCAACTTCCTTTGGGTTGTCGATTGGCCAATGTTTGAGTGGTCTGAAGAAGAAGGACGCTATATGTCTGCTCACCACCCATTTACTTTGCCAACAGAAGATTCTGCAGCAGAGCTTGAAGGAGATCTTTCCAAGGTACGTGCTGTAGCTTATGATATTGTCTTGAATGGTTATGAGCTTGGTGGAGGAAGTCTACGTATCAATCATAAAGACCTACAGGAACGTATGTTGAAAGCCCTTGGTTTCTCTGAAGAATCAGCCTATGAGCAATTTGGATTCCTTCTTGAAGCTATGGACTATGGTTTCCCACCACATGGTGGTTTGGCTATCGGTCTTGACCGTTTTGTTATGCTTCTTGCAGGTAAAGATAATATCCGTGAAGTGATTGCCTTCCCTAAAAATAATAAGGCATCAGATCCTATGACTCAGGCCCCAAGTCTTGTGGCTGATAAACAGTTGGAAGAACTTGCCCTTCATGTAGATTTAGAAAATGAATAAAGCACCTCTTCATAAACATGTTAAATTTGTAGCGAAAAAGTCTGCGAAGAAAATGGGCGTTTTGCAGGCTGTACGTAGTATTTCCCGTGAAAAATATACTGAAAAAGTCTCAGCTTCTTTACTTTATGGTCTCTTATCGTCAATCGCCGTTAATTTCTTTTTTCAACCTGGACATGTTTACTCCAGTGGAGCAACAGGTTTGGCACAGGTTTTATCGGCATTGAGTGTTAGAACTTTGGGCTTTGAGATACCAGTATCATTGACTTTCTATGCGATTAATATCCCTCTCTTGATTATGGCTTGGTACAAGATTGGCCATAAATTTACAATCTTTACCTTCATTACAGTAACGATGAGCTCCCTTTTTATTCAGGTGATGCCACATGTAACCTTGACAGAGGATCCTTTGATCAATGCTATCTTTGGTGGTTTGGTCATGGGTACGGGGATTGGTTTCGGTTTAAAATCACGTATCTCTAGTGGGGGGACGGATATCGTTAGCCTCACTATTCGTAAGAAAACAGGTCGTGATGTTGGTAATATCTCCTTGATTGTCAATGGAATTATCATGGTTTTTGCGGGCATTCTTTTTGGTTGGAAATATGCTCTTTATTCAATGGTGACTATTTTTGTTTCTAGTCGAGTTACAGATGCGATTTTCACAAAACAAAAGAAAATGCAGGCTATGATTGTCACAAGTAATCCTGACCCAGTTGTAAGGATGATTCAGAAGAAACTCCACCGTGGAGTAACGCTGATTAATGATGCGGAAGGGACTTATAATCACGAAAAGAAAGCAGTATTACTGGCGATTATTACGCGTGAAGAGTATACTGACTTCAAGCATTATATGAGAAAGGCAGATCCCAAAGCCTTTGTCTCCATCGCAGAAAATGTACATATTCTAGGTCGTTTTGTTGATTTAGATGACTAACAAAAAAAGGAAGTTGACGAACGTTAGCTTCTTTTTTGTTGGAGAGAATTCTTGACGAAATGCCTGCTTGACTTTACAATATCAGTATGATTAGATTTTTAATTCCAACCGCAAAAGAAATGAAGGCCAGTAAGGAAGTTTCGTCTCAAAAATTATCCGAAAAGAGTGCGGCTATCCTAACTGAAATGGCAAAATTGTCCACAGATGAATTATCCACAGCTTATAAAATAAAGCCTGAGCAGGCTGAGAAAGAAAAGCAGCGCTGGGCTGCGATTTTATCGGGAGAAGCGAAAACCTATCCGGCTATCGAGCTTTTTAATGGACTGATGTATCGTCACATCAAACGTAGTGACTTATCCACATGTGAAAAAGAATTCTTAGACCAACAAGTATTTATCACATCTTCTTTTTATGGAATCATTCCCGCTTTTTACCCGATTCAAGAACATCGTCATGACTTTCATACGAAGATTAAGGTTGATGGTCAGTCCTTAAAAAACTATTGGCGTGCTGAATATGATCAATTTTTAGAGGAGAGTCAAGTTCCGGTTGTTTCTTTGCTTTCAAGTGAATTCGAGGATGTTTTTAGTCCAACTCTTCGTAAGCAGTTATTCACGGTTAGTTTTATGGAAGACCGCAATGGGGTTCTTAAGACTCACTCTACGATTTCCAAAAAGGCAAGAGGGGCTTTTTTGACAGCTGTTATGGAGGAGAATTGTCAAACGATTAATGATTTACGAAAATTGTCTTTTGATGAGTTTAATTATCGTGAGGATTTATCCTCTAATAATGAGCTAGTTTTTGTTAAAATTGCATAAAAAGTCTGAGTTATAAGCTCAGACTTTTTTATAGCATATCTTTACGATCGACTTGTTCATAGTTCGTTTGACCGTCATTTAGCTTGTCCCAAATAACGACTTCTCCTTGATTAAGAGATTTTTTGACATCAATAATACGTTGATTAGATGATCCTCGAAACTGGAGCATAAGGTTCTTTTTAGTGATGTCAAAGCGGCCGTCAACGAGAATGTCAACGAGTTGAAGAAGTTCTAGTTTATCAGGAGTTTCAAGCATCAACTCCTCCCAAGTATAACCAGTCCAAGACCAGATATCTTTTTCCGGGAGTTCCTCACGAATGCGTTTGACTAGGGGAATGAGAATTCCTGTGTTTAGGAAGGGTTCACCACCAAGTAGCGTGAGACCTTGTACGTAAGGTTGAGCTAGATCCCTCATGATTTGTTCTTCAAGTTCTTTAGTATAGGGAATTCCTGCCTTAAAGGACCAGGTGGCAGCGTTATAGCATCCCTCGCAATGAAACATGCAACCAGAGACGTAAAGGGAGTTACGCACGCCTTCACCATCAACGAAATTAAAAGCTTTGTAGTCAATAATACGTCCTTGGCTAAGTTCTTCAGACTTCCATTCCTGTGGTTTTGGTGTATTCCATGTCATGATTCTACTCCAAATCTATCCAATAGCGCTCAGTTTCATGGCGAATGTTCTCCAACTGGCCACCGTTGGCTAATATAACAGCTCGACTAGCAGGATTCTTGATACTACAAGTGACCAGAGCACGATGAATATTCTTGTCTTTAGCTACTTGTAAGCCTTGACGGAGTGATTCTTTCGCATAACCCTTTCCTCGTTCGGATGGACGGATAGAGTAGCCAATATGGCCCCCTTTTTCTAGTAAGTAGTCATTTAATCGGAGACGAAGGTTGAGGAAACCAAGAGCATGATCCGCTTCGTCAAAACTAACCAGCTGGATAGCAGGAACCCAGTTTTCAGGAATATTGAGTCCCGCTTCCGCTTGAATATTTTCTTCCAGCCACTCTTCATAAACAAAATTGTCGGGGTTCCAAAATCCACCATCATGAGCAGATTGCTCCCTTTCAAATTCAGCCATCATCTCTAAGATAGCTTCTTTATCTGTTTGACTCGGTCGGCGTAAGATCATATTATTTCTTCTTTCCAGCTTTTTTCAAAAGGGCTTGGACACGTGCTTTTTTATCGTTTTTTACAGTTGCATTTTTTTCGTGGTAACGTTCCACTTGTTGCATACCTTTATAATCTAACTGATATTTTCCCATTATATTCCTTTCTAAAAATGAAATAAGCAAAGCAGTTGGAAGGTATCATCCAGCTGCTTCTAGTTTATTATAATGTATTCTAGGTCTTATTAAAGGTGTTTACCTTCATATTTTATGGTTGAACCGTTCATGTGTTTGACTCGAGCAGAGATTTCTTTGTGGCGTCCTTTAACCATTGGGCGTGCCTGTGGATTTCCTAGATAGCCGCAAGTACGTTTGACAACATCAACTGTTTTAGGATCTGTGTTGCCACAGTTAGGGCACATGAATCCACGTTCTGTTGGGGTGAAGTCTCCTTCAAAATCACACTTGTAGCATTTATCAATTGGAGTATTCGTTCCGAGGTAACCGACACGGTCATAAGCAAAGTCCCAGACAGCTTCGAGTGCCTTTGGATTTTGCTGGAGGACTGGATATTCGCAGTAATGGATGAATCCACCAGTTGCGCCAGCTTCTGGGTAAGCTTTTTCGAATTCTAATTTTTCAAATGGTGTTGGATTTTTACGAACATCGTAGTGGAAAGAGTTGGTGTAATATTCTTTATCTGTGATATCAGTCACGACACCGAACTTTTCAGTATCCAAACGACAGAAACGATCCGTTAAACTCTCTGATGGTGTTGAATAAACAGAGAAATGATAATCATATTCGTCAGACCAACTTTCACAAGCATTTTTCATAGATTTAACGATATCTAACGTGAACGCTTTGGCTTCTGGATTAGTCTCCCAGTCACTACCATAAAAAACAGATGCTACTTCATAAAGCCCAATATAACCAAGTGATACGGTTGCACGACGATGTTTGAAGAGTTGATCTACATTGTCGAATTTACCCAGACGTTGGCCAAAGGCCCCGTACTGATAAAGAATAGGTGCATTAGCAGGTGTAGCTTCTTTGACACGTTCAACTCGGTAGATGAGTGCATCTTTGGCAATTCCCATTCTTTCTTCAAAAATTTCCCAAAATTTATCTTGGTCTCCCTTAGATTCTAGGGCAATTCGAGGAAGATTAAGGGTTACAACACCCAGATTCATTCGTCCAGAATTAACTTCAATACCATTTTCATCCTTCCACCCTTGTAGGAAGGAACGACATCCCATAGGAGCTTTAAAGGAACCTGTCAATTCAACGATTTTGTCATATGACAAGACATCTGGATACATACGCTTTGTTGCACATTCAAGAGCTAGTTGCTTAATATCGTAGTTAGGTGAGCTAGGCTCTAAGTTGAGTCCACGTTTTAAGGTAAAAATGAGTTTAGGGAAAATGGCAGTACGGTGTTCGGAGCCAAGTCCTAAAATACGAACTTGTAGGATAGCCTTTTGGATTTCACGCTCAAACCAGTTTGTCCCTAAACCGAAACCGAGAGAGGTAAAGGGAGTTTGTCCATTCGAAGTGAAAAGCGTATTAATCTCGTATTCAAGAGATTGCATAGCATCGTAGATATCTTTACGCGTTTTGGCGCGTGCATAGTCTTCACGTTTTTCTTCAGCTACCCACTCTTTAGCATCAGCTAAGTGTTTTTTGTAGTTAAGTTCTGCGTAAGGAGCTAAAAACTCATCGATACGGTCTGCAGTACAGCCACCATATTGACTAGAGGCAACATTTGCGATGATTTGTGAAATTTGTGCTGTTGCAGTTTGAATGGATTTAGGACTCTCAACTTCAGCGTTACCAATTTTAAAACCATTTGCCAACATGCCTTTGAAGTCAATCAAACAACAGTTGGTCATAGGTGTGTAAGGGCTGTAGTCTAAATCGTGGAAATGGATATCTCCCTTTTGATGAGCATTTGCTACGTGTGGAGGAAGCATCTTAAGTCCTACAGATTTTCCGACAATTCCTGCGGTTAAATCACGTTGCGTATTGTAAAGATCGCTATCTTTATTAGCATTTTCATGAACAACAGCCTGGTCTTTATTAACAAGTTTACTAATGGTGAAATTGATGTCAGTAGCCTGAGAACGCTCAAAATCACGTTTGGTACGATAGTTGATATATTCTTGAGCGATAGCATATTCGTTAGCTTCGAGTAACTCGTGCTCTACTATGCTTTGGATTTCATATATTTTGATATTTTGAGTGAAGCGGTCATTGATTTCAGCAACAATACGGTTGGCAATTCCCTCCAACTTTGCTTCAATCAAGGGTGTGATAGGTGTAATAGCCTCACTTGCTTTTAGGATAGCCTCATATATTTTACTTGAATCAAAGACAACCATACGACCATCACGTTTGATGACTTTGATATCAGGGTTGATTGTAACCTTTTCTTTTTCTAATGTAATCATCTAAAAATCACCTCGTTACTAATTATAGCACTAGGCAAAAAAAAATCAATATATTGTGGTATATTTTTATCTTAACCACTATATATTGATTTTTCGACCTATTTTAGGACGTAAACAGTGTATCGTTCAACGCCTTTTACAGGGGCTTTTTTATAGTTTTTTGAAAGTGTAGATTTAACATCAGAAGGTAGTTGTGTATCTTGTTGGACAACGATATATTGTGCTGAATCTTGGATAATAGTATCTGATAGAGCTTTCTGATGACTAGATTTAGCTGTGTTAAGTTCTGGAAGAACAAATTGTGAGGCTGCTTTACGACTGCTTTCCAAATAAATTTTTGCTGATGAATCGTAAACGTAGATAGTTTCATCTTTTTTGGTATTTTTAGCGAGGTAATTTGCAACAGTACTACGTTCAGTATTATTTCCTAAATTAAATAGGAACATAATGATTGGCATCGCGAAAGCAAATGCAAAGACTGCAATAGGTAAGAAGTAATTACGACTAAGGAATATACCAAAAACTTTAAGTGTGTGAATCTGGTTACCATTACGACGTCGGTGAGAAGTTCGCTCTGCTCTCTTTTTAATAGCATCATCTAAAGAAAGTGCTGTCAAGACTAGACCATAAGGTACGATGTTGAGAATACTGTAAAGCCCAAAACTTTGAGAGAACAAGCTGTAAACCACTGTAAAGATAAAACTAAGGAGTAGTACCCACTTGATGCTCTTATCTTTAGCATCGCCAAGAAGGTGGTTGCTTGTAGTCAGTGCACCAATAAGTAATCCAGAGCCGATGACAGCAAAACTTTGGTAAGCTAACGTAAGTAGAAAGTCATTTTTTTCTACAGCAAGTTGTGTAAAGTTGTAAACCAAAACTTGGTTAATATAGTCCGATGTAATTTGTAAATTCAGGATAAAGTAAAGACATAGATACAATACTAGAATGTTACCAAAAATAATACAAAGAACTTGATAAAAACCACGAGCAAAGTGTTTGTTGACAAGGTTGTAAACGAAGATTGTCACAAGTGACAATATCCAGAAAATAAGAGTTCGAGCTTCAAAAAGAGCTCCCGCAGTGCCAGCGAAGCCGTAAAGAATAAAGGCTTCATCACGACTGTGACCCGCAAAGTAACGAGTTAAGAAGAAGATAGCACCTAGGACAAAAGGCATAGCAAATTGGATAGGGTAGAGCCCACCAAAACCAAGTGTTCCATTAGTGACATAGAAAATAATACTAATTAGAGTGGCAATTTCCTTCTTGTTTGTCATGTGCATGACAGTCTTGTAAAGGTAACTTCCAGAAAGATAGTAGCTAAGGAATTGAATAGGAATCAGCCAAAGAGTTGATCCTAAACGGAAAGCCAGAGAAACTAGTAAGTAATAAAAGAAGCCGCCTGTCGCAAAAAAGTCAGAGTAGGGTAAGCTACCATTGGCAAACATTTTTGCAATGTAAAGGTTTTGAGACTGTATATTATTGGCAAAGTCTGTAAAGCAGGGAACTGATATACTAAAAATACTCAAAATCAAACTGAGAATCAGGATATGGCCTTTATGCTTCCATGGAAGTGAAATCTTAGTTTTTTTCTCTATTTGAGACGAATTGGATTCTTCTGTATGTCCCTGAATTGCCACTTCAATCTTTTCGGATTGATTATCTTGTATATGAGATTGATGGTGGCTTCGATGATAACCTTGGTAGCCACTTGAATCTAAAGTATTGTCTTCGTTGTATGGACTCACAATTAAACTCCTTTGTTGACATTTGGATAGTTATAAATAAAAGGGTCTTATCCCCTAATTGTCTTATTTAAAGTATATCAGATAATACCATTTAGTCAATTTTCCTCTAATTTCTTACATTTAAGAAAAAAATATCTAAAAAAGAGACTGAGATACAATATCCCAATCTCTTTTTAACAAGTCATTTCTTTGCCTATGGCATTGATTATTTTTTAGTTTTCATCGATGAAGCTATTGAAAACTTCTTCAATCATATCCCATTCAGCATCTGAATCTTCAGGGATTGGTTGAAGGTCGCCTTCAGTACCGTCTTCATTTTCAGTGAATGAGTATGCTTGGATTTCAATTTCTCCATTAGCATCTTCTTCAGCACCAGCTGGTACCAAAAGAACATAGTTTTTACCAAATTCTTCGCGTCCATCAATAGTCAACAAGATTTCAAAAAGTGTTTCATTTCCTTGTTCGTCTACTAAAGTGATGACTTCATGATCATGGTTGTGGTCGTGATTGTGTGACATATTGTTCTCCTTTTTGTAGAGAGCACTGAATAGTGAGGAAATCTAGTATATTGCTTGGCAATTTACTAGATTGTCACTTGACTATTAGGTCTCTATTACACTTTCTTAAAACATTCGATCGAGGTAGTTTTGTAGAATAAGTTGGGCAGCTAATTTATCAATAACTTTTTTACGTTTACCACGGCTGACATCTGCTTGTTCAACCAACATACGCTCGGCTTGAACAGTTGTCAAGCGTTCGTCTTGGTAATCTACAGGAATTCCAAAGATTTCCTTGATTTTGTCACCATAGGCTTTGCTTGCCTCAACACGTGGTCCTTCAGTGTTATTCATATTTTTAGGAAGACCAACAACAAATTTTTCTACCTTATATTCTTTAACGAGCTCGCCTAGTCGGTCGAAACCAAACTCTTCAGCCTCCTCGTCAATTTTGATAATTTCAACGCCTTGGGCTGTAAAACCGAGGGGATCACTAATCGCAACACCTACTGTTTTTGAGCCAACATCAAGTCCCATTACTCGCATTAGAGGTCAATTCCATTTCCTTTAAGATAATAGCGAACGAGTTCTTCAACGATTTCATCACGTTCGTATTTACGAATCTGGTTACGGGCGTCATTATAACGCGGAACATAAGCAGGGTCACCGCTCAGAACATAACCGACAATTTGGTTGATAGGATTATAACCTTTCTCAGCCAACGAACGGTAGACATTTGTCAAAGTATTACTGATTTCATCTTTGCTACCGTCGTCTAGGTTGAAACGAACAGTTTCATCTGTAAATCCCATACTGACACCTTCTTTCTATAAGAATTATCTGTTAGTTCTTTATTATAACATAAGTATAGCCAAAAGGGAAAGACGATGAACAAAAAAAGAGACGACTGAAGTCATCTCTCTTAATATCCAATAAGATTAAACGCGTTCAACTTTACCAGATTTAAGCGCACGAGCTGAAGCCCAAACTTTTTTAGGTTTACCATCAACAAGGATAGTAACTTTTTGAAGGTTAGGTTTAACGGCACGTTTAGTTTTGTTCATAGCGTGTGAACGGTTGTTTCCAGAAACAGTTTTACGTCCTGTAAAGTAACATACTTTAGCCATTTCGTGTTTTCCTCCTAGGTAGAATTTATTACGGATGTGCTAGCACCACATACCAAAACATTCTATCATAAGAATTTAGGTTTGACAAGAACTATTTATAATTTCTTTTTATAACAAAATAGTATATGCTTATTATAATAAGAAAAAATCAGTTGAAAAAGGAGAGAAGATGCCAGATAATCTTGCTCTACGCATGCGTCCACGTACAATTTCAGAGGTGATTGGTCAGAAGCATTTGGTTGGTGAAGGTAAAATTATTCGCCGTATGGTAGAAGCGAATATGCTGTCGTCAATGATTCTCTACGGACCACCAGGAATCGGGAAGACCTCAATAGCTAGTGCTATTGCAGGAACAACAAAATTTGCTTTTAGAACCTTTAATGCTACAGTTGATAGCAAGAAACGCCTGCAGGAAATTGCGGAAGAGGCTAAATTTTCAGGTGGCTTAGTTCTGCTCCTAGATGAGATTCATCGTTTAGATAAAGCTAAACAAGACTTTTTATTACCACTCTTAGAGAATGGTAATATTATCATGATTGGGGCTACAACGGAGAATCCGTTTTTTTCTGTAACACCAGCCATCCGTAGTCGTGTACAAATATTTGAGTTGGAACCACTCTCTAACGAGGATATTAAGGAAGCTATCCTAAGTGTTTTAGAGGCCAAGGAGCGTGGTTTTGACTTTGATGTCCAGTTAGATGATGATGCTCTAGATTTTATTGCTACAGCTACTAATGGTGATCTACGTTCGGCTTATAATTCGTTGGATCTAGCTGTCATGTCGACGCCAGCTTCAGAAGATGGGCTTCGCCATATTACTTTAGATACAGTGGAAAATAGTTTACAACGTAGCTATATCACCATGGATAAAGACGGTGATGGACACTATGATGTGCTCTCTGCTTTGCAAAAATCTATTCGAGGCTCTGATGTTAATGCCAGTCTTCATTATGCAGCGCGTTTGGTTGAAGCAGGAGATCTCCCTAGTCTAGCGCGGCGTTTGACTGTGATTGCATACGAGGATATTGGTTTAGCTAATCCTGATGCGCAAGTTCACACGGTTACAGCTTTGGAAGCTGCACAGAAAGTAGGTTTCCCAGAGGCGCGTATTTTGATAGCCAATGTAGTTGTTGACTTAGCTTTATCTCCTAAGTCGAATTCGGCTTATATGGCTATGGATGCTGCCTTGGCAGACCTTAGAAAATCAGGAAATTTACCGATTCCTCGTCATTTGAGAGATGGACACTATGCTGGAAGCAAGGAACTGGGCAATGCACAAGATTACAAGTATCCCCATGCTTATCCTGAAAAGTGGGTCAAGCAACAATACCTTCCGGATAAATTAAGAGGTGTGAATTATTTCCAACCCAATGAAACCGGGAAATATGAAAGAGCTCTTGGAGCTAATAAAGAACGGATTGATAAGTTATCTAGGTAATACGAGAGGAATCAACGAAAACGATTGCAAAAAAATTGATTTTTCCTCTTGCAATAATTTTCAAAAGTGGTATTATAAAAACATAGAAATTGCTGTGGTATACGAATCCACATATAAGTGTTGACCGACTAATTTTTGTATTATCGGGAGACAGAGGTCTATTAACAGTGTGCAGGCTGGCTCACCCAGAAGCAACTGAAGTTAGTAGCGAGTCGCCCACCTGCTTTTTTACGTCGCGGGTTCAATACAAACCGTGGATCATCGGTACCAATACAGCATCCAGCCTCCTTAGCTCAGTTGGTAGAGCAGTGGACTCTTAATCCATGGGTCACAGGTTCGAGCCCTGTAGGGGGCATCAAACTCCAACAGTAAAAGCCTTGATAACCAAGGCTTTTTTGCTTGTCTTAAGAGCATTTGCCCCATCGTTTGCCCCACATTTTTTTATGAGCAATCTTTCCAGATATCTCTGATTTGATTAAATTCCTCAAAAATTTTCTCTTCTAAAGTGTGTCCATATACTTCTACCAACATTGAAATATCTCTATGCCCTAGAATTTTTGCAATAACTCCAAGGTCAAACCCTTTGTGCCAGAGGTAGCTTCCATAGGTGTGACGTGCTCCTTTTGTCGTGATAATTGGATAAATGTCCAACTCATTTAAGAGAACACTCAAAGCTTTATTGACGCTTGCAATATCTGGAACTGAATGAATATATCCAAAATGTTGAAAGATCATTCGATATCGATTTTTGATTCCTAACTCCATGTTTGCTCTTTCTTGCTCCGTTTGTAAAAGGCGCAAAATTTTGATACATTCTTCGTCTATCGGTACCATACGAATAGACGTTTTGTTTTTTGGAGGGACAAATTTATGAGAAAGGGTATTAAACCTCCTATATGTTTTTAGCAGTCCTCTGTCAAAGTCAACTTCATTCCAAGTTAACGCTATTAACTCTCCAAACCTCATGCCTGTTTTTAATAGAAAATAGATGATATAAGGAACAATTGAACGTTGGTAATCAAATTTTTTCTTTACTGCTAAAAGTAAATCCAGATAGTCCCTTTCTGTATGTAAATATTTCTCTTCTGTCATCTGTTGTTCTTTGGATGAAAATAACTCGACATGTTGTGTAAAATCATCTATTAGAACTTTGTCGGCAATTGCCATTTGGATGCTCTGATGAATCCCAGTATTCAATCTACCAAGAAAATTTCTACCAACTGTTTGTCCATACTTATTCATAATTCTTTGGTATTCACTCGCACGAATTTGAGTGACTTTTTTATTTCCAAATAATCTTTCAATTGTGTTTTTACGGAGAAGATATTTTTTCTTTGTCTCTTCCGATCTACTACTCGGTAGAATTTTTAGTTCAAGCCATTCTTGATATAGATCGACAAGAGAAATATCTCTAGAAATTCTTTTCCCTAAACGAAGTTCTTGCAGAATCGGTTCAGCTTCTGACTCTGCAAGTTTTTTTGTTTTAAAACCGCTATTATGAGCAACAGTTTTTCCTTCGTTACGAATTTCATAGGTCCATAAGTTACTATCTCCTCGCTTTCGATAACGAACACTTGCCATATTACGCCACCTCTGTTCCTAGAATCTCATTTACAACACTTTTTGGAACAACCATCAAACGTTTGCGATTATAAAATGTATAGCCTCGTGATACAAGTAATTCTCTTGCCTGATGAATGATATCATTCGCTGTATGAGGGCGATAGCCCATTTCAATTAATTCTTTGTTACTAATTAAATTATTATCCATAGTTATCCTCCTTAATTATTTTCTAAATTCAGAAACTCGCCTACAAGTAGTTTTAATTCTGTATTTAATTTAGGGAGATTCTGTATTAATACTTCTTTTAATTCTTCCGCAAATTGGTTCGTTTCTTCTCTCAATAATTTGCGGACTCTTGTTTTTTTCTTTTTGATGCTGTCAGATTTTAAATTTGGAAAAGCTAATGATAACAGTTCAGGATTATTGAGAAAGATAATTGTAAATGCTCTTTGCTCTACTCGAATATGTTCTAGCTTATAAAATCCGAAATTATCAAGTCGATTCATAATATCTTGGACCATCTCCTCACCAATCGCTTTGGTTCTGAGTTGGAACTCCAGTCTCCACCAAAACGGATTTACAGCCAAATCTAGCTTCTCTTCGCGCTTATGAGCAATGATTTCTTTGTTCTTATCATATAACCTAACTTGTACATTACTACCGCTAGAACCCCAATATTTCGTCTCTAATTCGCCCCCTCGACCATAGAAGACCTTATGGGTAACACCACCTTTAATATGTTGCAAATTAACGATTTCAGGCCTGTTAAAAATGTCAAATGCCAAATCAAAACGAGACAAACGTACCGTCAATGAATTCAATCTAGCAAAGTACATTAATTGTCGCCATACTTTCATTCCATCAAATTCTTTTAAAGTATTAGGATTGAAATCAATTCGAATCAATTGTTCACCTCCATAAGTGGATAATTGAAAAAATATAATATTGATCGAATCATACTCATTAAAAACTTTAGCTAAAGTAAAGACATCATCTCGAACATTATCATATATTTCAAATGAGTCAACTCTTGTACTTATTGCCTGTTTCAGATTTTTGAAAATTCGTCTTAGGGAACCAGTGTCTGTATCCCAGATAACCGTTAATCTATCAATACTGACATCTAACATCTGTACTAATTCTCCTATTTCACATCGTTCTTGAATGCTTCTTAAATCTTGTAAAGAAACCAACAAAATTGTCCCCCCTTCTTTTAGATTTTTTAGGTCTCAGAAACACCGTCAAATCAACGTTTGCTCGTTCCGTCGTTCTTTGGACGTTGTCCTAAGTGTACCTTTTTGCTGGCTGTTAGAATAGCCAGCTTTTGCTTGGCTAGAAATTGTCTGGACGACAGTCTGCAGGACTTCGCCTGACTTCCCGTCAGGCTCGTCCCTTGACCTTGTCCACACAATTTCTAGCTCCAAGGCTTCGAATAGTCATAAGTCATAGTCTCGCCCTCAACTTCCTCCTCACTCACTGTCCTTAAACTTACGAACCATTTTGTATAGTTTATAACTTGTTTATAAGTTATAAATATATTTTATAAAAATTATTTTGGATAGTCAACTAAAAACTTGATTTGTAAGTTTATAGGTGATAAAATAAGTTAAAAATAAAATTAGGAGTTTCCCATGACCTTTATTATTCAAAATTTTGGACCCAATTTGGCACGACTACGCATAGAAAAAGGAGTAAGTCAAACTCAACTTGCGGAAGATTTAGGAATCGGTAAACAGTCCATCTCTGATTATGAAAAACAAAAAAGCTATCCTACCTTTGCAAATTTGGATAAGATAGCAGAATATTTTAACGCAACTCCAACCCAACTATTTGGAACTAGTAAAGAGATTGAGTTAGAAAAGAGTGTTCTTGAATCGAATGAATACTCTGATAAAGTAAGTGAGATTTTAAAAGCTGTCAAATACATCGAGCATTTCCTACATACTAATGGACAACACTTAGAGGATTTACTTTACCTAACAAGAGGCAACCAACTATACACAGAAGATGGAGAAGAGTTGTATATTGATCCAACTTCTCAGAAAAGAACATTTCATACCCAATATGAACCTGGTTTTATTGTAGCAAGAGAAAAATCTCCACTAGAACTCTTGATTGAAAATAAGGAATTGTTTGATAAATAGAAAAAGCGAGGATAACCTCGCTTCAGATTGAAGTTAAAATCTTTAGAAGACACTTTTATAAGGACTTTGTCTTCAATCTGTGAAAAGGAGTGGAAACTCCTTTTCTTTTTGTAAGTCAGACTGAAACTTCCAAATTGTTTATTTATTTTATTGACATTTTCTATAAAAATAAGTATAATAGTTTAATTATCAGACTATACTATATAGGGGGTATTGAAATGAAATTTTCTAATCGTTTACTGCTATTCCTTGCAGGAGTTGTTTTTGTCCTTTTAGGACTTTTCCTATTTACAAACCCAGTAGCTAATCTTGTTGCTTACAGCTGGTGGATTTCATTTGGTTTACTGGTTTCTTCTATAGCAGCTATTTTAGGCTATTTCTCTGCACCAAAAGAGCTTCGCTCACCTGTTTATCTTTTCCAAGGGTTTGTTAGTCTTCTCTTAGCTCTTTACCTCGTTGCTTATGGCTTTGTGACCCTGCCGGTCGTCATTCCGACCATTGTAGGAATTTGGTTAATTGTAGAAGCCATTATTGCTTTCTTTAAAGGCAATCGTCTAGGATTGATTTTCCCTATTATTGGTAGCAATATCACGTGGGTAGCCTTGCTTGTATTTTTACTAGGTCTAGTGATTCTGTTCAATCCAGTGGCTACAGGTGTCTTTGTCGTTTATGTCATTGCCTTTTCATTTTTAGTTACTGGCTTCACCTACATTATTGAGGCCTTTCGTAAATAGTCTAGTTGCTATTTCTATCGCATTCAAAAAAGCTGGGAAATCATATTCTCAGCTTTTTTGTCTCTTTAATTATCACTTTTTCGCATTCCATTCTGCGTAGAATTGCTCCAAGTATTCTTCCAAAAAGTGATGGCATAGTGCTCTAGCATTCGATAAGTTGCAATAATAACCGGTCGAGAACGGGGCATCGACTCAATCATACCGAAAATAAAAGAGCGAATGTTATCTGCAAAAAGAAAGCTTAGATTCTTTGCGATTTCAACAAAAAAAGCACTGTTTGTACTGATCCCAAAAGTTAGATTTTTTCTGTCTAACTTTTGGGGTGCAGTACATTTTCAACTCTCTTATTTATTTTCTTATCTCACATAATTACTTCACATATCCAGGCTCATCAAATTCATTTTTTTCAATAACATATGCCACATTTGCATCCTTATTGATCAAAGAACATATATCTATTAAACTACAAAAGCTCTCTGACCGCAAAATTCCGTTAATTTACAACCTTATTCCTACTGTTTATTTTACTTTTCTGACAGATAAGATTATAATAAGGAGTATTTATTTTCGGAGGTTTTTATGTCATTTCTATCAAAAAATTGGGCAGGACTGTTAGTCTGTCTGATCATTTCTATCATCTCTTGGGTTTTAGGAGGCTTTCTGCCTGTTGTGGGAGCACCTGTTTTCGCCATTTTTATCGGAATGATTCTCTACCCCTTTCTCACTCCCTATAAACAACTGGATGCTGGTTTGACTTATAGCTCCAAAAAATTGCTTCAGTATGCTGTTATCTTACTTGGTTTTGGACTCAATATCTCTCAAGTTTTCGCAGTTGGAAAATCTTCTCTTCCCGTTATTCTTTCAACCATTTCTATCGCCTTGATTGTAGCTTATCTCTTCCAGAGATTTTTTGACTTAGATACAAAGCTAGCTACCTTGATTGGTGTTGGTTCCTCTATTTGTGGAGGTTCTGCTATTGCTGCTACAGCCCCTGTCATTCATGCTAAAGAAAAAGAGGTGGCTCAAGCCATCTCTGTCATCTTTTTCTTCAATGTCTTGGCAGCTCTTATCTTTCCAACTCTAGGTTCTTGGCTCCATCTCTCCAACGAAGGTTTTGCTCTCTTTGCGGGTACTGCGGTCAACGATACTTCCTCTGTAACAGCCACAGCTAGCGCCTGGGATAGTCTGTATCATACCAATACTCTAGAATCTGCAACCATTGTCAAACTGACTCGTACCTTAGCTATTATCCCTATTACTCTCTTCCTCTCCTATTGGCAAAGCCGTCAACAAGACAACAACCAAGGAGTAAAGCTTAAAAAAATCTTCCCCGTTTTCATTCTCTACTTCATCCTAGCTTCTCTGCTAACTACCGTCCTTACTTCTTTTGGTGTTAGCAATAGCTTCTTTTCACCTCTCAAACAGCTCTCCAAATTCCTCATCATCATGGCTATGAGTGCTATTGGTCTCAAAACTAACCTCGTTGCTATGATCAAATCCAGTGGAAAATCCATTCTTCTTGGAGCCCTTTGCTGGATCGCTATCATCCTGACTAGTCTTGGCATGCAATTACTCATCGGTATTTTCTAAGAAAAAGGGAGCCTAAAGGCTACCTCAGAACGTAGACAAACGTCATTTTTGGCGTTTGTCTTTTTGTATCTTCAAAGATATTTTGTCTTATCATCTACTATTCCATCCAAAAATCTGATTTAAAGCAAAATAAAAAGGGATATTCCCTATCCATTTCGATAATTTTTTCATTACCCATTCTTCATTATCAATCATCAAACACTCTGCCTGTGAGTTGGTACATGAGGTAAATGTGCTCCAAGGTTTTGACAATTCGCGTCACATGAAGTTATTTAAGCATCTCCTTTTCTCTCATTACCATTTTCTGTTATAATAAATTGTACTTCTAGAATAGAAAGGTCTTAAGATGGCAACTCTTATTAAGCATAAACGTGTAGAATTTTCAGAACTATTTTATGACCTAGTGTTTGTTTTTGCAATTTCAAAAGCAACTGCTTTAATTCACCCTATTCATAACGGTGTTTTGGCTTGGGACTCTTTACTTGATTTCTTCATCTCTGTCATGGTTATCATCAATTCCTGGATGATTCAAACCATTTATACCAATCGCTATGGAACAAACTCGTTATTTAACATGGTAATCATGTTTATCAACATGGGACTTATGCTCTTTATATCCAATATGATTGGATACAATTGGCAACAATGGTACTATCATACCTGTTGGGCTGTTGGCACATTAACCCTTACCTTATTTTTTCAATATTTGGTTCAGTTTTTTAGAGGATCAACCGATAGTGCTGATCGGGAAAGTATCAAAGGTTTTCTATGGTTGACAGGTCTACAAAGCTTAGGAGTCTATCTGGCAGCTCTTTTTCCTATTTACGTTGGAGTCTATATCTTTATTGCTAGTATTCTGCTAACATTTATTGTGCCAATTTTCTTGATTACTAAAGATGAGCATTTCCAAGTAAATCTTCCCCATTTAATCGAGCGCGTCTCCCTTCTTGTCATTATTACGTTTGGAGAGATGGTTATTGGGCTAGTTAACTTCTTTACAGTTGAGAATTTCTCGATATATTCGGTTCTTAATTTCGTTATCATGCTTTCTCTGTTCTTGTTTTATTTTGGTGAATTTGACCATGCTATTGACGAAGGATCCAATCAAAAGGGATTATTTATAATTTATAGTCACTATCCTATTTTCATTGGGCTTATGTTGATGACAGTTTCGATGGGTTTTCTTCTGAATCCTGAGGCTAATCTTCTCGTTGCAATCAGCTTCTTTTATATCGGAATTGGCCTCTTCCAAGCTGCTGTCCTAGCAAATGGGCCCTATAACAAAAACTATCTTCGCTATTCGAAAAGTTACTACTGTGCTCAAGCGACACTCTATCTGGCTGCCTTGATTCTCTCTTTGGTTTTCGCTTCGAATCCTACAATAGTGCTGAGTATTGCAACCATCTTCGCTCTAGCTATAGCCATTCATTTTATTTATTTTTATGTGACACAGAATAAAAAATATTCCAAATCTAACTGGGGGTTCTTTTAATGAGTTTATAACATAAAAAAGCTTTGGGAACCAAGGCTTTATATGATATCAATCACCGACCACGAAAATGTTTAGCTTACAGAACTGCTAGTGAAGCTCTAGAGGATGAGTTCGAGTAAATGTTGCACTTATTCTTGCAATTTATCATTTACTTGATGCACGAACTCGATATTTTTTTCGTTAATTTGTTTTTGCCCCACTTTTGCCCCATTTTTAAATCCTGACATTGAAAATACCTAAAAGTATTTCCCTAAAATCAGCTATATTTCAACATTTTTGTTTATTTTCAATATGAAAAGTTCTTACAAATTCATGTAGGGGGCATCTTAATATCGGGAAGAGACTTGCTTATAAGTCTCTTTTTATTTTTCTAAGAAAGAACTCACTTTAAACAGAACTTTACGTGCTTGTTTGTCTAAATGAGAGTTGTTCTCAATGATAATTTCTTCTAAATATATGCTTTGTGTTATGATAATAGTCAAGAAACAGAATTGAAAAAGGAGACATGAGTTGAAAATTGCAATCATTGGCTATAGTGGTTCTGGAAAGTCGACTTTGGCAAATTTTTTAGGTCAACACTACAATTGTGAGGTACTTCATTTAGATAAAATTCATTTCACATCAAATTGGCAAGAGCGAACAGTTGATGAAATGACTGGCGATATATCAACATTTATGCTACAAAGTGATTGGATTATTGAAGGGAATTACTCGGCCTGTCTTTATGAAGAACGTATGAGGGAAGCTGACTGTATTGTATATTTCAACTTTAACAGAGTTAATTGTCTCTATCGGGCGTTTAGGCGTTATTTAACATATAGGGGAAAGACACGTCCTAGCATGGCAGAAGGTTGTAATGAAAAATTTGATTTTGCATTTGTGAAATGGATTTTATTAGACGGACGTTCTAAAAAATATGTAGAGCGATATAATGCAGTTGTTAAAAATTATTCTGACAAGACAATTATTTTAAAGAATCAAAGGCAGTTAAATGATTATATGAAGCAGGTTAAATAGCTGATAGTTATACATAAGAAGCAAGGTTAAAAAGATATAGTAAATAACTAGTTGCAATCTTAGCTATAACTGTCAGAATATTTTGTAAGAAGCGCTTTCAACGTTGAACAAATAGACTTTTTTCTGCTATAATAAACTGTAACGCAAAACTTGTGGGTGAAATTCCCACCGTGAAGTTTTTCAAGAAAGGTGGGGACAGCCTCGTAAAGGTGGAGCTGTCCGTTATCAAAATAATATGACATCAGTAGTTGTTGTGGGTACCCAGTGGGGTGATGAAGGTAAAGGAAAAATTACAGATTTCCTAAGTCAAGATGCCGAAGTGATTGCACGTTATCAAGGTGGAGACAATGCAGGTCACACGATTGTTATCGATGGTAAGAAATTTAAATTGCACTTGATTCCATCAGGTATTTTCTTCCCAGAGAAAATCTCTGTTATCGGGAACGGTGTAGTGGTCAATCCTAAATCACTTGTCAAAGAGTTGGAATATCTTCATGCAGAAGGTGTGTCAACAGAGAGCCTTCGTATTTCTGACCGCGCACACGTTATTTTGCCGTACCATATTAAACTTGATCAACTGCAAGAAGCCGCCAAAGGTGACAATAAGATTGGTACAACTAACAAAGGTATTGGTCCTGCCTATATGGATAAGGCTGCGCGTGTAGGTATCCGTATTGCAGACCTTTTGGACAAAGAAATCTTTGCTGATCGTTTGAAAACGAACTTAGCTGAGAAAAACCGTCTTTTCAGTAAGATGTATGAAGCTGAAGAATTATCATTCGATGAGATTTTTGAAGAATACTACGCTTACGGACAACAAATTAAGCAATATGTCACAGATACATCCGTTATCTTGAATGACGCTCTTGATGCAGGTAAACGTGTCCTCTTTGAAGGAGCTCAAGGGGTTATGCTTGATATTGACCAAGGGACTTACCCATTTGTAACGTCATCAAACCCAGTTGCGGGTGGTGTTACAATCGGTTCTGGTGTTGGTCCATCTAAAATTAATAAGGTAGTTGGTGTATGTAAGGCCTATACGAGTCGTGTTGGTGATGGTCCTTTCCCAACTGAGTTATTTGATGAAGTGGGTGAACGCATCCGTGAAGTTGGTCATGAATATGGAACAACAACTGGACGTCCACGTCGTGTAGGATGGTTTGACTCAGTGGTGATGCGCCATAGTCGTCGTGTATCAGGTATCACAAACCTCAGCTTGAACTGTATCGATGTTCTCTCAGGTCTTGACACTGTAAAAATTTGTGTAGCTTATGACCTTGATGGTGAGCGTATTGATCACTACCCAGCTAGTCTTGAGCAACTGAAACGTTGTAAACCAATCTATGAAGAATTGCCAGGTTGGGAAGAAGACATCACAGGTTGCCGTAGTTTAGATGAGCTTCCTGAAAATGCTCGTAATTATGTTCGTCGTGTTGGTGAATTGGTAGGTGTACGTATCTCTACTTTCTCTGTAGGACCAGGACGTGAACAAACAAACATCCTTGAAAGTGTTTGGTCAAATATCTAAAGCCAACAAAAAGAGAATCTAGGAAACTAGGTTCTCTTTTCTCACGCCTTAAATATATAGATTAATAGGAATATTGCAACTGTTAAAAAAGGTTGCTAATTTTTCGATATGATTAGGAAAGAAACCTTTCTATTTGATTAGTTTTTCGGTATAATATGGATTGATTAAATGAAAATTAATGAGAACCTACTTTCATGATTTAAAAGTGTGTTCATAATTTTGACGAAGAAAATAAGTGAGCATATCTCTTAATAGTTTTGGGCAAGAGGTGAATAATGAATAAGATTGTATTTGTTTGTCTGGGGAATATTTGTCGTAGCCCAATGGCAGAATTTGTGATGAAAGAGCTGGACCAAGAAAAGTCTTTGCATATCGAAAGTCGCGCGACATCTTCATGGGAGCATGGAAATTCAGTTCATCAAGGAACCCAAAAGATTTTAAGGAAATATGCTATTTCTTTTGACTCTTCCAAGGGCTCACAACAGATTAGTCAGGCTGATTTTGAGTTCTTTGATCTAGTTGTGGGAATGGATGAGTCAAATGTTGAGGATCTTTTACAGATATCTGCAAGGCGTTATGACGATAAAATCAAGCTTTTCCGACCTGGTGGAGTGCCGGACCCATGGTATACAGGTGACTTTGAAGAAACATATAAATTGGTAACTGCAGGTTGTCGAGACTGGTTACAGTGGATTAAGGATAGACAATGAATTTTAAACAACTAAAGGATTTTGATTTTAAAAATATTGATATCGACCGAAATCAATTTGAGCGTATTACAGTAGGGGTTATTATTTTATGCGCCCTGTCCTTGTTTTTGGTGACTATAAAAACGCAACATTCTATCAAGATTGATGGGACTAAGATTGCCTATAAAGGTCAGATGCAGAACCATCGTTTGAATGGTCAAGGAACTTTGACCTATGATAATGGTGATACCTATACGGGAGAATTTAAGAATGGTTCCTTTAATGGTCAAGGAACCTTCAAATCTCATGAGGGTTGGATTTATCAAGGAGAGTTCAAGTCTGGTCAAGCCGATGGTCAAGGAAAATTGACTACTGAAAATAAGGTTACCTACAAAGGAAAATTTAAACAGGGGATTTTTAAAGGATGAGAATTAACTGGTTTTCTTATATTCGTGTGACAGGACTTCTTTTGGTCCTGATCTATCATTTCTTCCCAAGTATCCTTCCTGGGGGCTTCATCGGTGTTGATGTCTTCTTTACCTTCTCAGGGTATTTGATTACAGCGCTTTTGATTGATGAGGTATCTAGGACGCATCGCATTGATTACCTTGGTTTTATGCGACGACGCTTCTACCGGATAGTACCACCACTTGTGTTGATGGTTCTTATCTGCACCCCTTTGGCACTCTTGGTTCGAAATGATTTTATTGCAGGTATTGGACGTCAAATCACCTCTGTTATCGGTTTTGTAACTAACTATTATGAGATTTTGACCGGGGGAAATTATGAGAACCAGTTTAACCAGCATATTTACCTCCATACATGGAGTCTGGCTATTGAGGTTCACTATTATATTCTTTGGGGTGCCTTGCTTTGGTTCCTAGCTAAGCGTGTTAAACATCAAAATCAATTTAGAAGCCTAGTCTTTATGGTATCTCTTGCCTGCTTTATGGTGAGTTTTCTATCAATGTTTATTAGTGCTTTCTTTGTTGATAGTTTTTCTCGCTTATATTTCTCATCAATTACGCATGCCTATCCATTCTTCCTAGGTTCTCTCTTTGCGACACTTTCAGGTGTGTATGAAACGACCGCTAGGTTCAAGAAAAATATACGCCTTTGGACTCTGAAAAAGACAGTCCTTTATATGGTAGGAAGTTTTGCCTTGCTCGTATTGTTGGGCTTAGTTCTCCATTTTGAGGAACGCATTACCTATCTATTTGGTTTTGTTTTAGCTAGTTTGTTCACGGCTGTTATGATTTACTCTGCCCGTGTCCTCCATGAGAAATTGCCTGGAAAATCAGAGCCTGCTCTTATTAGTTATTTGGCAGAGATTAGCTATAGTGTCTATCTTTTTCACTGGCCGCTATATATTATCTTTAGTCAATTGACCAATAATATTATTGCAGTCATTCTGACAACGATTCTGTCAATTGTTTTCGCAACACTTTCCTACTATATAATAGAGCCATTTATTGCAGGAAGAAAGGCCAGTCTCTTTGGAATAGATTTAGACTTGACGCCGTACCGACATATTGTGCTTTATGTTTTTAGTGGTCTTACTTTAATTACAGTGCTTATTTCTCTCTTTGCGCCAGCTGTAGGGAACTTCGAGAAAGATTTAGAAGCTAATGGTTTGTCGCAAGCTCAGACTAAGATGAAATTAACGCGTACCAATGCGGAAAACAGTCAGGCTACTTCATTTGGTGTGAATAAGGGAGTGACAGTTTTAGGGGACTCCGTAGCTCTTAGATCAAAAGATCAGCTGGAATCAAGTATTGATAATGTCGCTATAGATGCAGTTGTCAGTCGTAACCTATCAACAATCAATGATTTGCTTAAAGATTACGCGGATAGTAATGCTCTTGCTAAGGATGTTGTCATTGCTGGTGGTGTTAATGAGATTGACGACTATAAAGGCGTTATTAATAAAATCATCAAGAATTTACCTAAGGGTCACCATATTATCTTTGTGACACCATATAATGGTAGTAAATCTGGTAATGAGGCCCAATCTTTGATTCAGTTACGTAAGTATGAGTTAGAGATGGCTAAGAAATACGACTTTGTGACGGTTGCTGACTGGTATCAAGTGGCTAAAGAAAATATTTCTATCTGGAATGGTACAGATGGGGTTCACTTTGGATCCGATAGCGACTCAATTAACCGTGGTGCTAAACTCTATACTAAGACAATTAAAGAAGCTATAGAGAAAGCTGATAAAGCACCAGTTAAGGGTGGTAAGAAATAATTAAAAGAGAAGGCAAGTCTTGTCTTCTTTTTTATGGACAAATTTTGACTGCATTTTTTGTTTTGTGCTAAAATAAGCCTATGGCAAGAATATTAGATAATGATTTACTAGGAGATGAAGAGTATGTTGAGCGTACCCTTCGTCCTCAGTACTTTAAGGAATATATTGGTCAAGATAAGGTTAAGGACCAATTAAAGATTTTTATAGAGGCAGCTAAACTTCGTGATGAAGCATTGGATCATACTCTTTTGTTTGGTCCTCCAGGTTTAGGGAAAACAACCATGGCTTTTGTGATAGCTAATGAGATGGGCGTCAATTTAAAGCAGACGTCTGGGCCAGCGATTGAGAAGGCTGGAGATTTGGTTGCCATACTAAATGACTTGGAGCCAGGTGATATCTTATTTATTGATGAGATTCATCGAATGCCTATGGCAGTGGAAGAAGTTCTTTATAGTGCTATGGAAGATTACTACATCGATATCATGATTGGTGCAGGTGAAACAAGTCGTAGTGTTCATCTAGAGTTACCACCGTTCACTTTAGTGGGTGCAACTACACGAGCAGGTATGTTGTCAAATCCATTGAGGGCTCGTTTTGGGATTAATGGTCATATGGAATATTATGAGTTACCAGATTTGAAGGAAATTATAGAACGCACTTCAGAAATCTTTGATATGACTATAACACCTGAGGCTGCCCTAGAGTTAGCACGTCGTAGTCGTGGAACGCCACGTATTGCTAACCGCCTACTTAAGCGTGTGAGAGACTATGCACAAATTATGGGTGATGGCATCATTGATGATAAGATTGCAGACAAGGCGTTGACTATGTTGGATGTGGACCATGAAGGACTAGATTATGTCGACCAAAAAATTCTCCGAACCATGATTGAGATGTATGGTGGTGGACCGGTTGGTCTAGGGACCTTGTCAGTTAATATTGCTGAAGAGCGAGAAACGGTAGAAGATATGTATGAACCCTATCTAATTCAAAAAGGATTTATTATGCGAACACGAACAGGACGTGTTGCAACGGTTAAAGCCTATGAACACATGGGGTACGACTACACTAAAGAAAGTTGATAAAAAATCCATCGAAGGTGGATTTTTTTGTTTAGTCAAAAAGAAAATAAAGAAAAAAGAAAAAAACTTAAAAAATCCCTTGCAATGAGTGGGTTCTTTTGTTATTATATTATGGTGCTGTAAATACAGCGCTTAGCTATGATACAAGAGGTTGCGACACGCCTGGTTGCACTGCCACGCAATCCGTGTTGGTTTTCTTGAGGAGCTAGCCTATTATCTTAAATAGACGAAAGAGGAGAAAAAATGGCAAACAAAAAAATTCGTATCCGTTTGAAAGCTTACGAACACCGTACGCTTGATACAGCGGCTGAAAAAATCGTAGAAACTGCAACTCGCACAGGTGCGACAGTTGCTGGACCAGTTCCACTTCCAACTGAACGTAGTCTCTACACAATTATTCGTGCGACTCACAAATATAAAGATTCTCGCGAACAATTTGAAATGCGTACACACAAACGTCTTATCGACATCATCAACCCAACTCAAAAAACAGTTGACGCTTTGATGAAACTTGATCTTCCAAGTGGTGTGAACGTAGAAATCAAACTTTAATTTACAGTTTGATTCAATGAGCATAAAAAACGCTCGTTAAAAACTTTTTTGAGCATAAAAAACGCTCATAAAAAACTTTTTGAAAAAACAATAAAGTAAAGGAAATATTTTCTCATGACAAAAGGAATCTTAGGGAAAAAAGTGGGAATGACTCAAATCTTCACTGAAGCAGGTGAATTTATCCCTGTTACTGTCATCGAAGCTACTCCAAACGTTGTGCTTCAAGTTAAAACTGTTGAAACAGACGGTTACGAAGCAGTTCAAGTGGGTTTTGACGACAAACGCGAAGTATTGAGCAACAAACCTGCCAAAGGCCACGTAGCGAAAGCTAACACAGCTCCTAAGCGCTTCATTCGTGAATTCAAAAACATTGAAGGCTTGGAAGTTGGATCAGAAATCACTGTTGACACATTCGAAGCTGGAGATGTTGTTGACGTAACTGGTACTTCAAAAGGTAAAGGTTTCCAAGGTGTTATCAAACGCCACGGTCAATCACGCGGACCTATGGCTCACGGTTCTCGTTACCACCGTCGTCCAGGTTCAATGGGACCTGTTGCGCCTAACCGTGTTTTCAAAAACAAACACTTGGCAGGACGTATGGGTGGCAACCGTGTGACAATTCAAAATCTTGAAGTTGTACAAGTTATCCCAGAGAAAAACGTTATCCTTATCAAAGGTAACGTACCAGGTGCTAAGAAATCTCTTATCACTATCAAATCAGCAGTTAAAGCTGCTAAATAATAAGAAAGGAGAAATCAGTTAAAAATGGCAAACGTAAAACTATTTGACCAAACTGGTAAAGAAGTTAGCACAGTTGAACTTAACGACGCTATCTTCGGTATCGAACCAAACGAATCAGTAGTATTTGATGTCGTAATCAGCCAACGTGCTAGCCTTCGCCAAGGTACTCACGCGGTTAAAAACCGTTCAGCAGTATCAGGTGGTGGACGTAAACCATGGCGTCAAAAAGGGACTGGACGTGCTCGTCAAGGTTCTATCCGCTCACCACAATGGCGTGGTGGTGGTGTTGTCTTCGGACCAACTCCACGTTCTTACGGATACAAACTTCCACAAAAAGTTCGTCGCCTTGCATTGAAATCTGTTTACTCAGCTAAAGTTGCAGAAGATAAATTTGTAGCAGTTGAAGCTCTTTCATTTGCAGCTCCAAAAACTGCTGAATTCGCAAACGTTCTTTCAGCTCTTAGCATCGATTCTAAAGTACTTGTTATCGTTGAAGAAGGAAACAAATTCGCTGAACTTTCAGCACGTAACCTTGCAAACGTAACTGTTGCAACTCCTGCAACTGCAAGCGTACTTGACATCGTAAACGCAGATAAACTTCTTGTTACTAAAGAAGCTATCTCATCAATCGAGGAGGTTCTTGCATAATGAATTTGTATGACGTAATCAAAAAACCTGTTATCACTGAGAAATCTATGATTGCTCTTGAAGCAGGAAAATACACTTTCGAAGTTGATACACGTGCACACAAACTCTTGATCAAACAAGCAGTTGAAGCTGCATTTGAAGGTGTTAAAGTTGCTAGCGTGAACACTGTAACTGTTAAACCAAAACAAAAACGTGTTGGACGTTACACTGGTTTCACTTCAAAAACTAAAAAAGCTATCATCACTCTTACAGCTGATTCTAAAGCAATCGAGTTGTTTGCAGCTGAAGCTGAATAATCAAAGGAGAAATTAACGTGGGTATTAAAGTTTATAAACCAACGACAAATGGCCGTCGTAACATGACTTCTTTGGATTTCGCAGAAATCACTACAAGCACTCCTGAAAAATCATTGCTTGTTTCTCTTAAGAACAAAGCTGGTCGTAACAACAACGGTCGTATCACTGTACGTCACCAAGGTGGCGGACACAAACGTCACTACCGTTTGATTGACTTCAAACGTAACAAAGATGGCGTTGAAGCAGTTGTTAAAACAATTGAGTATGATCCAAACCGTACTGCAAACATCGCTCTTGTACACTACACTGACGGGGTTAAAGCTTACATCATCGCACCTAAAGGTCTTGAAGTAGGTCAACGTATCGTTTCAGGTCCAGATGCGGATATCAAGATTGGTAACGCTCTTCCACTTGCAAACATCCCAGTTGGTACAGTTATCCACAACATCGAGCTTCAACCAGGTAAAGGTGCTGAACTTATCCGTGCCGCTGGTGCTTCTGCTCAAGTTTTGGGTCAAGAAGGTAAATACGTACTTGTTCGTCTTCAATCAGGTGAAGTTCGTATGGTTCTTGGTACATGTCGTGCAACTATCGGTACTGTAGGTAACGAACAACAATCACTTATCAACCTTGGTAAAGCCGGCCGTAATCGCTGGAAAGGTATTCGCCCAACAGTTCGTGGTTCTGTAATGAACCCTAACGATCACCCACATGGTGGTGGTGAAGGTAAAGCACCAGTTGGACGTAAAGCGCCATCTACTCCATGGGGTAAACCTGCGCTTGGTCTTAAAACTCGTAACAAGAAAGCTAAATCTGACAAACTTATCGTTCGTCGTCGTAACGAAAAATAATTTAGTCGCTTAGCACATAACATCCGCCAACTCGGTAGCATTTCTTAGTGCAAGCCGCTGTGGTACATTCAATTTAAAGGAGAAAACTACAAAATGGGACGTAGTCTTAAAAAAGGACCTTTCGTCGATGAGCATTTGATGAAAAAAGTTGAAGCTCAAGCAAATGACGAAAAGAAAAAAGTAATTAAAACTTGGTCACGTCGTTCAACGATTTTCCCAAGTTTCATCGGATACACTATCGCAGTTTATGATGGACGTAAACACGTTCCTGTTTACATCCAAGAAGACATGGTAGGTCACAAACTTGGTGAATTTGCACCAACTCGTACTTACAAAGGTCACGCAGCTGACGATAAGAAAACACGTCGTTAATAGGAGGAGGACACAATGGCAGAAATTACTTCAGCTAAAGCAATGGCTCGTACAGTGCGTGTTTCACCTCGTAAAACACGTCTTGTTCTTGATCTTATCCGTGGTAAGAACGTTGCTGATGCAATCGCAATCTTGAAATTCACTCCAAACAAAGCAGCTCGCATTGTTGAGAAAACTCTTAACTCTGCTATCGCTAACGCAGAAAACAACTTTGGTTTGGAAAAAGCTAACTTGGTAGTATCTGAAACATTCGCAAACGAAGGACCAACAATGAAACGTTTCCGTCCACGTGCGAAAGGTTCAGCTTCACCAATCAACAAACGCACAACTCACGTAACAGTAGTTGTGTCAGAAAAATAAGGAGGTAAACTCGTGGGTCAAAAAGTACATCCAATTGGTATGCGTGTCGGGATCATCCGTGACTGGGATGCGAAATGGTATGCTGAAAAAGAATACGCAGATTACCTTCACGAAGATTTGGCAATCCGCAAATTCATTCAAAAAGAACTTGCAGACGCTTCAGTTTCAACTATTGAAATCGAACGTGCTGTAAACAAAGTTATTGTTTCACTTCACACTGCAAAACCAGGTATGGTTATCGGTAAAGGTGGATCAAACGTTGACGCTCTTCGCGCTCAACTTAACAAATTGACTGGAAAACAAGTACACATCAACATCGTTGAAATCAAGAAACCTGATTTGGACGCTCACCTTGTTGGTGAAACAATTGCTCGCCAACTTGAGCAACGTGTTGCTTTCCGTCGTGCACAAAAACAAGCTATCCAACGTGCAATGCGTGCTGGAGCTAAAGGAATCAAAACTCAAGTATCAGGTCGTTTGAACGGTGCAGATATCGCCCGTGCAGAAGGATACTCTGAAGGTACAGTTCCACTTCACACACTTCGTGCTGATATCGATTACGCTTGGGAAGAAGCTGACACAACTTACGGTAAACTTGGTGTTAAAGTTTGGATCTACCGTGGAGAAGTTCTTCCAGCTCGTAAAAACACTAAAGGAGGCAAATAACAAATGTTAGTACCTAAACGTGTTAAACACCGTCGTGAATTCCGTGGAAAAATGCGCGGTGAGGCTAAAGGTGGTAAAGAAGTATCATTCGGTGAATACGGTCTTCAAGCTACAACTAGCCACTGGATTACAAACCGTCAAATCGAGGCTGCTCGTATTGCCATGACTCGTTACATGAAACGTGGTGGTAAGGTTTGGATTAAGATCTTCCCACACAAATCATACACTGCTAAAGCTATCGGTGTACGTATGGGTTCTGGTAAAGGGGCACCTGAAGGTTGGGTAGCACCAGTTAAACGTGGTAAAGTAATGTTCGAAATCGCAGGTGTTTCTGAAGAAGTTGCACGTGAAGCGCTTCGTCTTGCTAGCCACAAATTGCCAGTTAAATGTAAATTCGTGAAACGTGAAGCAGAATAAGGAGAAGACATGAAACTTGAAGAAATCAAAAAGTTTGTTGCTGAGCTTCGTGGCTTGTCTCAAGAAGAGCTTGCTAAAAAAGAAAACGAACTTAAGAAAGAACTTTTCGACCTTCGTTTCCAAGCTGCAGCAGGTCAACTTGATCAAACTGCCCGTTTGAACGAAGTGAAAAAACAAATTGCACGTGTTAAAACTGTGCAATCTGAAATCAAATAATAGATTGGGAAAGGAGCAATTCTAATAATGGAACGTAATCAACGTAAAACCCTTGTTGGACGCGTAGTATCTGACAAGATGGATAAAACAATCACAGTTGTAGTTGAAACTAAACGTAACCACCCAGTCTATGGTAAACGTATCAACTATTCTAAAAAATACAAAGCACATGATGAAAACAACGTTGCTAAAGAAGGCGATATCGTTCGTATCATGGAAACTCGCCCACTTTCAGCTACAAAACGCTTCCGTCTTGTAGAAGTTGTGGAAGAAGCTGTTATTATCTAATAAAACTAAAAGGAGACAATTGAAATGATTCAACAAGAAAGTCGCTTAAAAGTTGCTGATAATAGCGGTGCTCGTGAAATCTTGACTATCAAAGTTCTTGGTGGTTCAGGACGTAAATTCGCTAACATCGGCGACGTTATCGTTGCAACTGTTAAACAAGCTACACCAGGTGGAGCTGTTAAAAAAGGTGATGTTGTTAAAGCTGTTATCGTTCGTACAAAAACTGGTGCTCGCCGTCCAGACGGTTCATACATCAAGTTTGATGATAACGCTGCAGTAATCATCCGCGATGACAAAACTCCTCGTGGAACTCGTATCTTTGGCCCTGTTGCACGTGAATTGCGTGAAGGTGGATACATGCGTATCGTATCTTTGGCGCCAGAAGTACTTTAATCTGAATTAACACAAACTTAGTCCCCTGAAATGTTCAGGGTGCCCATTAGGGCGTAAGAAATAATAGGAGAAATACTCAAATGTTTGTAAAAAAAGGCGATAAAGTTCGCGTTATTGCTGGTAAAGACAAAGGAACTGAAGCAGTAGTTCTTAAAGCTCTTCCAAAAGTAAACAAAGTTGTTGTTGAAGGTGTTGCAATCATCAAAAAACACCAAAAACCATCAGCTGAAAACCCTCAAGGTGCTATCGTGGAAAAAGAAGCACCAATCCACGCTTCAAACGTTCAAGTTCTTGACAAGAACGGGGTAGCTGGACGTGTAGGTTACAAAGTTGTTGACGGCAAAAAAGTTCGTTACAACAAAAAATCAGGCGAAGTGCTTGACTAATCACGAAGGAAAGGAGAAAGTATTAAATGGCTAACCGTCTTAAAGAAAAATACACTAACGAAGTAATTCCAGCTTTGACTGAAAAATTCAATTATTCTTCAGTTATGGCTGTGCCAAAAGTTGATAAAATCGTTATCAACATGGGTGTTGGTGAAGCTGTAAACAACGCTAAAACTCTTGAAAAAGCTGCTGCTGAGTTGGCACTTATTTCAGGTCAAAAACCATTGATTACTAAAGCTAAGAAATCAATCGCTGGCTTCCGTCTTCGTGAAGGTGTAGCAATCGGTGCTAAAGTTACCCTTCGTGGTGAACGCATGTACGAATTCTTGGATAAATTGGTATCAGTATCACTTCCACGTGTTCGTGACTTCCATGGTGTTCCAACTAAATCATTTGATGGACGTGGTAACTACACACTTGGTGTTAAAGAACAACTTATCTTCCCAGAAATCAACTTCGACGATGTTGATAAAGTACGTGGTATGGATATCGTTATCGTAACTACTGCTAACACTGACGAAGAAGGTCGTGAATTGCTTAAAGGCCTTGGAATGCCTTTTGCAAAATAATCTAGGAGGTAAATAAATTGGCTAAAAAATCAATGATTGCTAAGAACAAACGCCCTGCGAAGTTCTCTACGCAAGCTTACACTCGTTGCGAACGTTGTGGACGTCCACACTCAGTTTATCGCAAATTTAAACTTTGCCGTGTTTGCTTCCGTGAATTGGCTTACAAAGGTCAAATTCCAGGTGTTACCAAAGCTTCTTGGTAAAAACATGGTACATTTAAGTTAGTTTCACCTAATTTGAATGTATTAAACACAATCTGAGCCTAGCTCAATCATTAACTAGCAAGTGAATTATTCAAACTACTAGTAAGAGGAGAAAATATAAAATGGTTATGACTGACCCAATTGCAGATTTCTTGACACGTATTCGTAACGCTAACCAAGCTAAACACGAAGTACTTGAAGTACCTGCATCAAACATTAAAAAAGGTATCGCTGAAATCCTTAAACGTGAAGGTTTCGTAAAAAATGTTGAAGTTATCGAAGATGACAAACAAGGTATCATCCGCGTATTCTTGAAATACGGACAAAACGGTGAACGTGTTATCACTAACTTGAAACGTATTTCTAAACCAGGTCTTCGTGTTTACTCTAAACGTGAAGATGTTCCTAAAGTTCTTAACGGACTTGGAATCGCGATCATCTCTACTTCAGAGGGTCTTTTGACTGATAAAGAAGCTCGTCAAAAGAACGTTGGTGGAGAAGTTATCGCTTACGTTTGGTAAGAAGTTGATACTAAGCACTTATCTCAAATGATTTGTGCGAGTTTCGTTGATTATATTCTATGAAACTCATCCCCGTGAAAACTAGTCACTTTGTGGCTTGATAATCTAACAGGAGAATTAAATACTATGTCACGTATTGGTAATAAAGTTATTACTTTGCCTGCTGGTGTTGAAGTAACAAACAACGATAACGTTGTTACTGTTAAAGGACCTAAAGGCGAACTCACTCGTGAGTTTAACAAAAACATTGAAATCAAAGTTGAAGGCAATGAAGTTACACTTCACCGTCCAAACGACTCAAAAGAAAACAAAACAATCCACGGTACTTCTCGTGCAAACTTGAACAACATGGTTGTTGGTGTTTCTGAAGGTTTCAAAAAAGAACTTGAAATGCGCGGTGTCGGATATCGTGCGCAACTCCAAGGAACAAAACTTGTTCTTTCAGTTGGTAAATCTCACCAAGACGAAGTTGAAGCTCCAGAAGGTATTACTTTTGAAGTACCATCTGCAACTTCAATCGTTGTAAGTGGTATTAACAAAGAAGTTGTTGGTCAAACAGCAGCTTACATCCGTAGCCTTCGTTCACCAGAACCTTACAAAGGTAAAGGTATCCGTTACGTTGGTGAATACGTACGTCGTAAAGAAGGTAAAACTGGTAAATAATAGGATTTTATCCTTATGGCAATTCTTTGTGGATTGTCTCTTTACCAAAAGCTCTCATGAGCTAGCATTATAATTAAGAGGTGAAAATTGTGATTTCGAAACCAGATAAAAACAAACTCCGCCAAAAACGCCACCGTCGCGTTCGCGGAAAACTCTCTGGAACTGCTGATCGCCCACGTTTGAACATTTTCCGTTCTAATACAGGCATCTACGCTCAAGTTATTGATGACGTAGCGGGTGTAACGCTCGCAAGTGCATCAACTCTTGATAAAGAAGTTTCTAAAGGAACTAAAACAGAACAAGCCGTTGTTGTCGGTAAACTTGTTGCTGAACGCGCAGTAGCTAAAGGTATTTCTGAAGTGGTGTTTGACCGCGGTGGATATCTCTATCACGGACGTGTTAAAGCTTTGGCTGACTCAGCTCGTGAAAACGGATTGAAATTCTAATAGGGAGGACACTTAATAATGGCATTTAAAGATAATGCAGTAGAACTTGAAGAACGCGTAGTTGCTATCAACCGTGTTACTAAAGTTGTAAAAGGTGGACGCAACATGCGTTTTGCTGCTCTTGTTGTTGTTGGTGACCGTAATGGTCGCGTAGGATTTGGTACTGGTAAATCTCAAGAGGTTCCAGAAGCTATCCGTAAAGCAGTTGAAGCAGCTAAGAAAAACCTTATCGAAGTTCCTATGGTTGGTACAACTATTCCTCACGAAGTTCGTTCAGAATTTGGTGGAGCGAAAGTATTGTTGAAACCAGCTGTTGAAGGGGCTGGGGTTGCCGCTGGTGGTGCAGTTCGTGCCGTCATCGAATTGGCTGGTGTTGCTGATGTAACATCTAAATCACTTGGTTCAAACACTCCAATCAACATCGTTCGTGCGACTGTTGAAGGATTGAAACAACTTAAACGTGCTGAAGAAGTTGCGGCTCTTCGTGGCATCTCAGTATCTGACTTGGCATAAGAAAGGAGATAACAATGGCTCAAATTAAAATTACTTTGACTAAGTCTCCAATCGGACGCAAACCAGAACAACGTAAAACAGTTGTTGCTCTTGGACTTGGTAAATTGAATAGCTCAGTTGTTAAAGAAGACAACGCTGCTATCCGTGGTATGGTCAACGCAGTATCTCACTTGGTAACTGTAGAAGACGTTAAATAAAAATTGATTTAAGTCGTGAGGGTTACCTCGCGACTTAAACTGAATTTCATGTATAGGCGAGTTTCTAATCAAGCTACCTTACTTGGTTAGAGGCGCTAGCATTTTACAAAAAGAGGAGAAAATAATAATGAAACTTCATGAATTGAAACCTGCTGAAGGTTCTCGTAAAGTCCGCAACCGTGTAGGTCGTGGTACTTCATCTGGTAACGGTAAAACTTCAGGTCGTGGTCAAAAAGGTCAAAAAGCTCGTAGCGGTGGTGGTGTACGTCCAGGATTTGAAGGTGGACAAACTCCATTGTTCCGTCGTCTTCCAAAACGCGGATTCACTAACATCAACGCTAAAGAATACGCACTTGTAAACCTTGATCAATTGAACGTCTTTGAAGATGGTACAGAAGTAACTCCAGTAGTTCTTAAAGAAGCTGGAATCGTTCGTGCTGAAAAATCAGGCGTTAAAGTTCTTGGTAACGGCGAATTGACTAAGAAATTGACTGTTAAAGCAGCTAAATTCTCAAAATCTGCTGAAGCAGCTATCACTGCTAAAGGTGGTTCAATCGAAGTCATCTAATGAGGGGTAACTCATTATGTTCTTTAAACTATTAAAAGACGCATTGAAAGTCAAAAACGTTCGTAATAAGATTTTATTTACAATCTTCATTATTTTCGTTTTTCGTGTAGGGACTCATGTAACAGTTCCTGGTATCAATGCGGAAAGTTTGAAACAATTAAGCGATTTACCTTTCTTGAACATGCTTAACTTGGTGTCTGGTAATGCCATGAATAACTTTTCAATCTTCTCGATGGGGGTTAGTCCTTACATTACAGCATCAATCATCGTCCAACTTTTGCAGATGGATATCTATCCGAAATTTGTGGAGTGGGGCAAACAAGGGGAAGTTGGTCGTCGTAAATTGAACCAAGCGACTCGCTATATTACTCTTGTTTTAGCCTTTGTTCAATCGATTGGTATTACAGCAAGTTTTAATACTCTCTCATCAATTTCATTGGTTAAAACACCAAATGTTTCAACCTACCTATTGATTGGGACAATTCTAACTGCTGGTAGTATAATTGTGACATGGCTTGGTGAACAAATCACAGATAAAGGTTTTGGTAATGGTGTGTCAATGATTATCTTTTCAGGGATCATCGCTTCTATTCCAAAAATGTTCTCAACGATTTACGAGGATTTCTTTGTCAATGTTCGTACAGGAGAATTGACTCGTTCATATATCATAGTTGCTTTGTTAATTGTGGTAGGTTTGGCGATTGTCTTCTTTACGACATTTGTTCAACAGGCAGAATATCAAATTCCAATTCAATATACTAAATTGGTTCAAGGGGCTCCAACGAGTTCTTACCTTCCATTGAAAGTAAATCCAGCTGGTGTTATTCCCGTTATCTTTGCTAGCTCGATTACAACAATTCCTAGTACTATTCTTCCATTCTTCTCGAAGGTTACATGGTTATCACACTTACAAGGACTACTCTCGTATAATACACCTAGTGGAATGATTACTTATGCGATATTGATTATCTTATTCTCATTCTTCTACACATTTGTCCAAGTAAATCCTGAAAAAACTGCTGAAAATCTTCAAAAGAATGGGTCTTACATTCCTAGTGTTCGTCCAGGTCGTGAGACTGAAAAGTACATGTCTTCATTGCTTAAGAGATTGGCAACAATCGGGGCTGTATTTCTCGCGTTTATTTCATTGGCTCCAATTGCGGCTCAACAGTTTATGCACCTTACAAGCTCAATCGCGCTTGGTGGTACATCTCTCTTGATCTTGATTTCAACTGGTATCGAAGGTATGAAACAACTCGAAGGTTACCTATTGAAACGTCAGTACGTTGGATTTATGAATCTTGAAGACTAAGTCTTCTCATGAACAATTGAGAGGGAAAGAAAGGTTACTTTCTGTCCCTTCTCTTTTGTTTTTTGATAACTCTACCAATGTGTTAAAACCTTGATAGAGTTATTTGAAAACAAAAATAAGGAGTTCGTAAGATGAATCTTTTAATTATGGGTCTACCAGGTGCTGGTAAAGGGACTCAAGCTGCAAAAATTGTTGAAGAATTTGGTGTAGCTCACATCTCAACTGGTGATATGTTCCGTGCTGCTATGGCTAACCAAACTGAAATGGGTGTTTTGGCCAAATCATTCATCGATAAAGGTGAATTGGTACCAGATGAAGTAACAAACGGAATCGTTAAAGAGCGTTTGGCTCAAGACGACATTAAGGAAAAAGGATTCCTTTTGGATGGTTTTCCTCGCACAATCGAACAAGCTCATGCCTTGGATCAAATCTTGGTTGATCTTGGTTTGGAGCTTGATGGAGTAATCAATATCGAAGTGGATCCATCTTGCCTTCTTGAACGCTTGAGTGGTCGTATTATTCACCGCGAAACAGGTGAAACTTACCATAAAGTATTCAACCCACCAGCTGACTACAAGGAAGAAGACTATTACCAACGTGAAGATGACAAACCAGAAACAGTGAAACGCCGCTTGGATGTGAATATTGCTCAAGGTGAGCCAATTATTGCACATTACCGTGAGCTTGGTCTTGTATCTGATATTCAAGGTAACCAAGATATCGACGATGTATTCGCTGATGTTAAAAAAGCGATTGCAGCAATTAAATAATTATATAATCTTACTTGCGTATCAGACTTAAGCATGTTATAATACTTTAGTCTGACTTATAATTGTTACCTCTGTGCTCAGAGGAAATCAAATCGAAATTTTAGGGGGTACTTTTGCGTGGCAAAAGAAGACGTGATTGAAATTGAAGGTAAAGTTGTAGAAACTATGCCTAATGCTATGTTTACTGTTGAATTGGAAAATGGACACCAAATTTTGGCGACAGTTTCTGGTAAAATCCGTAAAAACTACATTCGTATTTTGGTCGGTGACCGTGTGACTGTTGAAATGAGTCCTTATGATTTGACACGTGGACGCATCACATACCGCTTTAAATAATCGAAATAATTGGAGGGATTGAAACATGAAGGTAAGACCATCGGTTAAACCAATTTGCGAATACTGTAAAGTTATTCGTCGTAACGGTCGTGTTATGGTAATTTGTCCAACAAATCCAAAACACAAACAACGTCAAGGATAATATAGAAAGGAGAAATCATGGCTCGTATTGCTGGAGTTGACATTCCAAACGATAAACGTGTAGTAATTTCACTTACTTACGTATACGGTATCGGACTTGCAACATCTAAGAAAATCTTGGCTGCTGCAGGCGTTTCTGAAGACATCCGCGTTAAAGATTTGACAAATGATCAAGAAGACGCTATCCGTCGCGAAGTGGATGCAATCAAAGTTGAAGGTGACCTTCGTCGTGAAGTTAACCTTAACATCAAACGTTTGATGGAAATCGGTTCATACCGTGGTATCCGTCACCGTCGTGGACTTCCTGTCCGTGGACAAAACACTAAAAACAATGCCCGCACTCGTAAAGGTAAAGCTGTTGCGATTGCAGGTAAGAAAAAATAACTAAAATAAAATAGGAGGTAAAAACATTGGCTAAACCAACACGTAAACGTCGTGTGAAAAAGAATATCGAATCTGGTATTGCTCACATTCACGCTACTTTCAATAACACTATTGTTATGATTACAGATGTGCATGGTAACGCTGTAGCATGGTCATCAGCTGGTGCTCTTGGTTTCAAAGGTTCTCGTAAATCTACACCATTTGCTGCACAAATGGCTTCAGAAGCTGCTGCTAAATCTGCACAAGAACATGGTCTTAAAACAGTTGAAGTAACTGTTAAAGGTCCTGGTTCAGGTCGTGAGTCTGCTATCCGTGCTCTTGCTGCTGCAGGTCTTGAAGTAACAGCAATCCGTGATGTAACACCTGTACCACATAATGGTTGTCGTCCTCCAAAACGTCGTCGTGTGTAATCTTTAATAACAATAGTACACAAGGTTCGTTTCGAGGGAGTATAATAAATGATTGAGTTTGAAAAACCAATAATAACAAAAATTGATGAAAATAAAGATTACGGCAAATTTGTCATCGAACCACTAGAACGTGGTTATGGTACAACTTTGGGTAACTCTCTTCGTCGTGTACTTTTGTCATCACTTCCAGGTGCTGCCGTAACATCAATTAAGATTGATGGAGTACTCCACGAATTTGATACCGTACCAGGCGTCCGTGAAGACGTGATGCAAATCATCCTTAATATTAAAGGACTTGCTGTAAAATCTTACGTCGAAGACGAAAAGACAATTGAACTTGATGTCCAAGGTCCAGCTGAAGTTACTGCTGGAGACATCTTGACTGATAGCGACATTGAAATTGTTAACCCTGATCATTATCTTTTCACTATCGCTGACGGCGCTTCTTTGAAAGCGACTATGACAGTAGCTACAAACCGTGGTTATGTTCCAGCAGATGAAAACAAGAAAGATGATGCACCAGTGGGAACATTGGCTGTAGATTCAATCTACACACCAGTGAAAAAAGTCAATTATCAAGTTGAACCTGCCCGTGTAGGTAGCAATGATGGTTTTGATAAATTGACAATCGAAATCATGACAAACGGAACAATCATCCCTGAAGATGCCCTCGGTCTCTCGGCTCGCGTTTTGATTGAACACTTGAATTTGTTTACTGACCTTACTGATGTTGCTAAAGCTACTGATGTAATGAAAGAAACTGAAAAAGTGAACGATGAAAAGGTGCTTGACCGTACCATCGAAGAACTTGATTTGTCTGTACGCTCATATAACTGTTTGAAACGTGCCGGTATTAATACCGTTCATGATTTGACAGAAAAAACTGAGCCTGAAATGATGAAAGTCCGTAACCTAGGTCGTAAATCTCTTGAAGAAGTCAAAGTTAAGTTGGCTGATCTTGGACTTGGACTCAAAAACGATAAATAATAATATAGGAGGATAACATGGCTTACCGTAAACTTGGACGCACAAGCTCACAACGTAAAGCGGTTCTTCGTGATTTGACTACAGATCTTATCATTAACGAAGCAATCGTTACAACTGAAGCACGTGCTAAAGAAATCCGTAAAACAGTTGAAAAAATGATCACTCTTGGTAAACGTGGTGATTTGCACGCACGTCGTCAAGCAGCTGCATTTGTACGTAACGAAATTGCATCTGAAAGCTATGATGAAGCAACTGATAAATATACATCAACAACTGCTCTTCAAAAACTTTTCTCAGAAATCGCACCTCGTTATGCTGAACGTAACGGTGGATACACTCGTATCCTTAAAACAGAACCACGTCGTGGCGATGCTGCCCCAATGGCAATCATCGAACTTGTTTAATTTTTATCAATTTTGTTGAGTGTTATGATGATGGAATAGCTTAGCTTTTCTTAGTCTAGCTCTGGTCTACCGCTGGGCATACGCCTAGCGGGAACACTCATCATAAAAATGGGAATAAATAAGCATGTAACGCTTGTTTACGAAAGGTAATACGGTTATTTTTCGTAAGCAGGCGTTTTTTTGTCTATAAATCGTCTGAATATTTTGATATAATGGAATAAGCTTATTTTAAAAAGGGGGACATTATTTTGACAACAGCCAAGGAACTGCTTAAGCAAAGGTACTATGAGCCAATTAAGGAGCAACCCGAATTATTTGTGGGGATTGAGTTGGAATACCCAGTTGTTAATTTGAGTGGTAATGCTACAGATGTCTCTCTTACAAAACAGTTACTAGTCCATCTCTTGGATAATTTTGATTTTCAAGCTGATAAGTATGATTCTGATAATAATCCTATTCAGCTTATCGATAAAGCTTCTGGAGACATGATTCTTTTTGAAGTTTCGTACAATACGATCGAGTTTGCTTTTGCAAAGGCTGAGAGAATTTCTGAGGTAGAGGAACGTTTGGATACTTACCTCGGTATAATCCAACCTTATCTTCAGAATCATAATCATGAGTTGCAAGGTTGGGGAGTGAATCCAAACTGGGAAAAAAATGACAACAGACCTGTTAAATCTCCTCGTTATGAGATGCTTATGGATTTTCTCGAGCTATCTAAAGCAAAGAAGGATCCTTTCTTTCATGATTATCCAGAATATGGTTCTTTCATCTGTGGGAGTCAGGTACAGTTAGATGTTTCAAAAACGTCCTATTTAAGGGTTTTAAATGCTTTTAATCAAATAGAGGGACCCAAGGCAGTATTATTGGCAAACTCTGAATTTTGGGGTTCTGATTGGGATTTAGCGCTTTCTCGTGATGTTTTCTGGGAGAATTCCATGCATGGTGTGTTTGAGGAAAATGCAGGGGTATTTCCCAAGGTGTTTAAGAGCGAAGATGACTATTTTTCTTACTTGTCTGAGACAGCCATTTTTACCGCTAAGCGTGGTGACGAAACCTACTATTTTGAACCAATACGTGCTAAAGACTATCTAAGTACATCATCTGTTAAAGCACACTCTATTCATGGTGAAGTAGTCACTATTGAGCCAAGTGAGGAAGATTTTAAGACTCACCGTTCTTATCAATTCCAAGATTTAACGACGCGAGGGACGATTGAGTTTCGTAGTGTTTGTACCCAACCTTTCTCATCAACCTTTGCACCAGCAGCCTTTCACCTTGGTCTTTTAGTCAATTTGGAAAATCTGGAAAATATTTTGAATGACTCCCCTTTTTTTGAAGTATTTGACTATGATTTTCCTAGAATTCGTCGTTTATTTTCGAAAAAGGATATTTCTGCTACAGATCTCAAAATGATTTTACCTTTGACAGAATCGCTATTGTCTTGTGCTGAGGATGGCTTAAAATCGCGTGGTTTTGGAGAAGAAGTCTACTTAGCTCCCCTTAGAGAGAAATTAGATAAACTGAATAAGAGTTTAGCTTAACCTTTGATAAAAGATATACATAGATAACTTTTGCTAAAAAATTTAAAAAAGGCAAAAAAGTATTGACGTCAGCAAACAATAAATGGTATTATATAGTAGTTGTTTCGAAAGAGACAAGAGAAAGTTATAAAAACTTTCAAAAAAAGTATTGACACGAGTTGTCAATCTTGATATAATAACTAATGTTGTTAGCGGAAATGGCGGAATTGGCAGACGCGCAGGACTAAGGATCCTGTGACCGCTTTAGGTCGTGAGGGTTCAAGTCCCTCTTTCCGCAGAGTAACCAGTCAGATGACTGGTTTTTTTGTATTAAAAAATCAAAACGCTTACAAATTGTAGAAAAGCTAGTTTTTTGAGTCTAATTGTGATAGAATAAACTTGTAAACGGGTTCAAACCCAAAAAAATATAGGAGGCCTTTATAATGGCAATCGTTTCAGCAGAAAAATTTGTCCAAGCAGCTCGTGATAATGGTTACGCAGTTGGTGGATTTAACACAAACAACCTTGAGTGGACTCAAGCTATCTTGCGTGCAGCAGAAGCTAAACAAGCTCCAGTACTTATCCAAACTTCTATGGGTGCAGCTAAGTACATGGGTGGTTACAAATTGTGTAAAGTCCTTATCGAAGAATTGGTTGAATCAATGGGTATCACTGTACCAGTTGCTATTCACCTTGACCACGGTCACTACAATGACGCTTTGGAATGTATCCGTGTAGGTTACACTTCAGTTATGTTTGACGGTTCACACCTTCCAGTTGAAGAAAACCTTGAAAAAGCAGCTAAAGTTGTTGAATTTGCACACGCTAACGGTGTATCAGTTGAAGCTGAAGTTGGTACAATCGGTGGTGAAGAAGATGGTATCATCGGTGATGGTGAATTGGCACCAATCGAAGATGCTAAAGCTATGGTTGCAACTGGTATCGACTTCCTTGCAGCAGGTATCGGTAACATCCACGGTCCTTACCCAGAAAACTGGAGCGGACTTCACCTTGACCACTTGCAAAAATTGACAGAAGCTGTTCCTAACTTCCCAATCGTATTGCACGGTGGATCAGGTATTCCTGATGATCAAATCCAAGAAGCTATCAAACTTGGTGTTGCTAAAGTTAACGTTAACACTGAATGTCAAATCGCATTTGCTAACGCAACACGTAAATTTGTTGCTGAATACGAAGCAAATGAAGCAGAATACGACAAGAAGAAACTCTTCGACCCACGTAAATTCTTGAAACCAGGTTTCGAAGCTATTACAGAAGCTGTTGAAGAACGTATCGACGTATTCGGTTCAGCAAACAAAGCTTAGTTGAAAAAAAGAACAAGGTCTTTTCTGGATCTTGTTTTTTTGTACCCAATAAATAGTTAGTGTCTGCGAATCAATCTGTGATTGGGAGCAAACAAAGCTTAATTAGACTATATAAGCTTGAAATGAAAGGGTTTGTCCAATATGGACAAGCTTTTTTTTTTATGTTTTGCCACAGATTTGCCACACTTTCTAAATGTCAGTCCCTTTTGATTATAGATGTAGTGCAAACAAAGCGCAATTAGGCTATTAAAACAAGGTCCTTTCTGGGTCTTGTTTTTTTTGCACCCAAATAAATAGTTAGTATCTGCGAATCAATCTGTGATTGAGAGGAAACAAATTTTAAAGATTGGATATCACTTAGGTCGATAGATTCTATTTCCTAACTTTTTAAGATATGCTATAATATGAATATGTTTGATAATTATATTGTACCTGTATTTTTTGGTGGTGGAGCTCTTGCTCTGCTAGGTTTAGTGTTATTTGGTTGGGCCTTGCCTTCATTTTTGAAGGGTAAGTGGTCTTATTTGATTTCTTTGCTAGGTTTAGGTTTGGTTGCTTTTGCCTATTTTGATGCGGCGATTGTTATCACTTATAAAATCTGGCTTGGATTGCTAGGTGTCATCATGATTGGTTGGGGACTTCCTTTTAACAATCGCAAGGGACGCCGTGCGATGACTATTTTCTGGGCTGTCATGGCAATCGTTGTAGGTATTGCTGCTATTGCATTCACTATTGCTTATGGTGTTATTAACCGCCACTAACATGAAACTGTAAAACATGCTATAATAATGGCATGTTTTATTTTATGACCCTATCATTTATTATCATGCCTGCCTTGGGCTGCTTCTTAATAGGCTTGGCTTTTGCTAAACCAGATCGTTGGGACTATTCTTGGATCTTATCCTTAATAGGTTTGGCGGCCTTTATTTCTTCTTTTTGGCATATAACACGTGTAGATTTATGGTTTATGCTAAGTTATAGTGTTGGTCCTTTTTTGATGGGATTTGGTTTCTCCTGGGACCTAAGTAAGAAACGTCGTAGGCAGTTATTATTATTAGGGGCATTTTTCCTTGTCTTTTTTGTGATTCTGTACTATCTTATTGTGCGAATCCTGAATACAGCTGTTGTCTAAAGGAGGGCTGTTGTGATGTTGCTAGATTTAGAAGAGAAGACACGTGTGCTTGTAGAAGATATTGTTGAACGTTCAGCTATTGGGAGAGGAGCTATCTTTGTCTTGGGCCTGTCTTCCAGTGAGGTTGCTGGTGGGACTATCGGCAAAGCCTCTAGCCGCGAAATTGGTCAACGAATTGTGAAAACTATTCTTGAGGTTTTGGAACCTAAAGGGATTTATTTGGCTGTTCAGGGCTGTGAACATTTGAATCGTGCTTTGGTTGTCGAGCGTGAGCTTGCCATGGCTAAAGATTTGGAAATTGTTAATGTTCTTCCTACCTTGCACGCTGGGGGAAGTGGTCAGCTGGCTGCTTTCGACTATATGAAGGATCCTGTTGAGGTGGAGGAAATTGTCGCTCAGGCTGGTATTGATATTGGGGATACCTCTATTGGTATGCATGTGAAGAGGATCCAAGTTCCTCTTCGTCCGATTATTCCAGAATTAGGCGGTGCCCATGTGACTGCTTTGGCGAGTCGTCCTAAGTTAATTGGTGGCGCTCGTGCGGAGTATCTAGCAGATCCTATTCGTAAAAACTAAAAAGTATCGGACATTCTTGTCCGATACTTTTTCTGTTAGCTGAGCTTTTCGTTTTAATGATGGCGCTTGGCATAATCAACAAATTTGAATTTTTCAAGTTTGTGGCGACTTTCCGTAAATTGGAACTGTTTTCCATTGTTTAAATAAACTTTTGAACGGACACAGACGACGTGCTGGTCCTTACCTAGGTCGATAAGAATCTTATCTTGATCGGTAGCGTTATCGATAGTGATTTCTTTAAAGGCGTGGGAAATGCTAAGGTTGAGTTGATTCTCAATGTAGTCGTAAATAGAGTATTCAGCAATGCTACGGTTTAGTTGCGGAACAAGGCTGGCGTCTAGGTAATCAATATCTATAACAGAGGCACAGCTACCAACGACTCTTTGACGAACAACACGCCAGATCTGTCGGCTATTAGAAAAACCAGTTCTTTCTGAGAGTTTGGAATCAACGATGATTTTATCCAGAGAAATAACGTTGGTTTGCGAATTAAGGCCTTGTTGTTCTATTAGTTCTTGGTAACTAGTAAGGTCAGATACAGGAAAGTTGATTTGTTCCTGGTTAATAACCTGAGAACCAGAGCCATGAATTTTTTTGACCAAGCCTTCTTCAACGAGTAAGGTTAACGCCTTTCGTATAGTGTCTCGACTAACCTGGTAAGATTGAACCAGTTCTTGCTCAGTGGGGAGGAAGTCTCCCACTTGATACTTTTGCTCATGGATAGCTTTTTCTAAATCCTTATAAATAATCTGATATTTTTTCATCTTTCTCCTCATTTGTAGGTAAAAAAACATACAACCGATGTTTTTTTACAAAAATATGTTAAAAAAATCCCGGAACACTTGCAGACAAATTTGTAATCGTTTACAATCAGTTTATCAAGTCAAATAGATATTGTCAAAAAAGAAAAGGAGATTCAAATGGGTAAATTTGAACAAGAAGCAAAAGATCTGCTTACTGCAATCGGTGGTAAAGAAAATGTGACTGCTGTTACTCACTGTGCGACGCGCATGCGTTTCGTTCTTGGTGATGACAAGAAGGCAGATGTGAAAACAATCGAAGCCATTCCTGCTGTTAAGGGGACTTTCACCAATGCAGGTCAATTCCAAGTTATCATTGGTAATGATGTACCAATCTTTTATAACGATTTCACTGCTGTATCAGGGATTGAAGGTGTTTCTAAAGAAGCTGCTAAATCAGCTGCCAAGAGAAACCAAAACCCAGTTCAGCGTGTTATGACAACCTTGGCGGAGATCTTTACGCCTTTGATTCCAGCTTTGATTGTTGGGGGGCTTCTTCTTGGTCTGCAAAATGTCTTGGGTAGTATCCAATTCAGTAATCTAGGTGGTAAAACAATTGTTGAGGTCTCGAAATTCTGGGAAGGTGTTAATGAAATTGTTTCAGTCATCAGTGGTGCTATCTTTGGTTTCTTGCCAGTAGGTATCACATGGTCTGTCTCTCGTAAGATGGGGACAAGTCAAATTCTTGGTATTGTACTTGGGATTTGCTTGGTTCATCCTAGCTTGCTTAGTGCCTATGAATATGCGGCTCACAAGGCTGCAGGAGATATTCCACACTTTATCCTTGGTTTTGAAAAAGTTGGTTACCAAGGACAAGTTATTCCTGCCCTCTTGGCTGGTTTAACACTTTCTTACCTTGAAATTTTCTGGCGTAAATACATTCCAGAAGTTATCTCAATGATTTTTGTACCACTCTTGTCATTGGTTCCAGCAGTTATCCTTTCTTACGCTGTTCTTGGTCCAATTGGTTGGTGGCTTGGAGGCCTTATCTCAGGTGTGGTATTGGCCGGTTTGACTGGTCCTGTTAAATGGCTCTTCGGTGCAATCTTTGGTGCCATCTATGCACCATTTGTTATCACTGGTCTTCACCATATGACTAATGCGATTGACCTTGAGTTGGTGCGTACTGCTGGTGGTACTGGTTTATGGCCAATGATTGCTCTCTCTAACATTGCACAGGGTTCAGCAGTATTTGCTTACTACTTTATTAAACGTCACGATGAACGTGAAGCACAAATTTCACTTCCGGCAACTATTTCAGCTTATCTTGGTGTTACTGAACCAGCACTTTTTGGTGTTAACGTTAAGTATGTCTATCCATTAGTAGCAGGTATGTCTGCGTCTGCCTTGTCAGGCTTGCTTTCAGCGGTTTTTGGAGTTCAAGCAAACTCTATTGGTATCGGTGGTCTTCCAGCAATCCTCTCAATTAAACCTCAATATTGGGCAATCTTTGCGATTATTATGATTGTTGATATTGTAGTTGCTATGGTATTGACATTCCTCTTCCACAAAACTGGATTTTTAACGAAAACAGAGGAAGATGGGCATGCACAAGAAGCGCTTAAAGAAGCTTCAGAAGGTTTGGTACGACCAACGGTTCTTACTGAGTCAGCAGAGGTTGTTAGCCCACTTGCTGGCCAAGTTAAACCACTTAGTCAAGCCACAGACCCAGTCTTCTCATCAGGTGTAATGGGTCAAGGTGTCGTGATTGAACCAAGCCAAGGCGAATTGGTTTCACCAGTAAATGGTACAGTGACAGTACTCTTCCCAACTAAGCACGCAGTCGGCATTGTTTCTGAAGAAGGTGTTGAAATGCTAATGCACATTGGTATGGATACGGTTAGTCTTGACGGAAAAGGTTTTAAGGCTCATGTTGAACAAGGTGATAAAGTTGTTGTTGGTCAACAATTGATTAGCTTTGATATGGATGTTATCAAAGAAGCTGGTTTGGTCACTGAGACTCCAGTAATCATTACAAATCAAGATGATTTCCAAGCAGACGTAGAAGGGGATCTTCCACGTGATATCAAACGTGGTGAAGTTCTCATGATCGCTCATCGAACAAAATAAGCTAAGGGGTGGAAACGTTACGGTCCACCCTTTGATAAAAAAGAGGTTAAATAAATGGCATTAGATAAAACAAAGGTCGTATACCAAATTTATCCAAAATCATATAAGGACACGACAGGAAATGGAATCGGTGATTTCAGAGGAATCATTGAAAAGATTCCTTATCTAGCAGAGTTGGGCGTGGATATGGTTTGGCTCAATCCTTTCTATCCAAGCCCACAACGTGACAATGGTTACGATATTTCAGACTACACAGCCGTCAACCCTGTCTTTGGGGATATGGCTGATTTTGAAGAAATGGTCCGTGTCGCTAAAGAGCACAAGATTGACTTCATGCTAGACATGGTGCTTAACCATTGCTCAACGGAGCATGAGTGGTTCCAAAAAGCATTGGCTGGTGACAAGTATTACCAAGATTTCTTCTTCATTCAGGACCAACCAACCGATTGGTTATCTAAATTTGGTGGTTCTGCCTGGGCTCCTTTTGGAGATACAGGGAAATACTATCTTCACCTCTTTGATGAAACACAGGCAGACCTCAATTGGCGAAATCCCAATGTCCGCAAGGAGTTGTTCAAAGTGGTCAACTTCTGGCGTGACAAGGGCGTCAAAGGATTCCGTTTCGATGTAATCAATTTGATTGGGAAAGATGAGGTCTTGGTGGATTGCCCTGAAAATGAAGGGAAACCAGCTTATACGGATAAACCAATTGTCCATGACTATCTTCGTATGATGAATGAAGCGACATTTGGTTCTGATGATAGCTTTATGACAGTTGGAGAGATGTCATCGACAACCATTGACAACTGTGTTTTGTATTCAGCACCGGAGCGCCACGAGTTGTCTATGGCCTTTAACTTCCATCATCTGAAAGTCGACTATGAAGATGGTCAAAAATGGACCATTACTTCATTTGATTTTGAAGAACTTAAACGTCTCTATCATACCTGGGGCAAGGAAATGAGTGAACGTGGTGGTTGGAGTGCCCTTTTCTGGAATAACCATGACCAACCTCGTGCCTTGAATCGCTTTGTAGATATCAAGAACTTCCGCAATGAAGGAGCGACCATGCTCGCAGCTAGCATTAACTTGTCACGTGGGACCCCTTATATCTATATGGGCGAAGAAATCGGCATGATTGATCCAGACTATGATTCGATGGCAGATTATGTGGATGTCGAGTCCATCAATGCTTACCAGATGCTTTTGGATCAAGGTAAGTCACCTGAGCAGGCCTTCCAAATCATTCAAGCCAAATCCCGTGATAATTCACGTACGCCTATGCAATGGGATGCTTCTGAAAATGCAGGTTTTTCAACAGGCACTCCATGGTTGAAAGCTGGTAAATCTTACAAAGACATTAACGTTGAAAATGAAATCGACGGACCAATCTTTACCTTCTATAAAGAATTGATTCGCTTGCGCAAAGAAATGCCGATTATTTCAGAAGGTAGCTACTTGCCAGCACTGGAAGATAGTCAACAAATCTACGCTTTTGAACGTCATTTAGACGGTCAAAAACTTTTGGTACTCAATCATTTCTATGGAAGTGAAGTCGAAGTAGCGATTCCAGAAGACTACCAAACAGGGCGCGTGCTCTTGTCCAACTATGCCGATGCAGAGCTTGCTGAAAAGGTAATTCTTAAGCCTTATCAAACCCTAGCAATCTTAGTTAAATAAGCCAAACTTTCCTCAGTAAATGCTTTTGCTGGGGAATTTTGTTATAATGAAAGCACTTTTAATGTTGATGGAGGAAGTGTAATGACACGCTTACAAGATGATTTTTACCATGCGATTAATGGTGAGTGGGAAAAGACAGCAGTGATTCCAGATGACAAACCACGTACAGGTGGTTTCTCAGATTTAGCAGATGAAATTGAAGACCTCATGCTTGAAACAACTGATCAATGGTTGGCAGGAGAGAATGTTCCTGACAATGCCATTCTACAAAATTTTATTAAGTTTCACCGTATGGCTGCGGACTTTGACAAACGTGAGGCAGTGGGTATCGAGCCTGTTAAGCCTTTGATTGAAGAATACAAGCAACTCTCGTCATTTTCAGAATTTGCTTCGAAAATTGCTGACTACGAGATGGCCGGTAAACCTAATGAGTTTCCTTTCGGTGTGTCTCCGGATTTTATGAATGCTCAATTAAATGTTCTCTGGGCTGACGCACCAGGTATTATTTTGCCTGATACGACCTATTATACGGAGGATAATGAGAAGGGTAAGGAGCTTTTAGAAATTTGGCGTGAGACGCAAGAAGAACTCTTGGAAAAATATGGCTTTACAGCTGAGGAAATCAAAGATATCTTGGATAAGGTTATCGCCCTTGATGCTAAGTTGGCCAAGTATGTCCTTTCGCGCGAAGAATCTTCAGAGTATGTAGAGCTCTACCACCCATATGATTGGGCAGATTTTACCAAGCTAGCACCAGAACTCCCACTTGATAACATCTTCACAGAAATCTTGGGTCAAGTACCTGATAAGGTTATAGTTCCTCAAGAGCGCTTCTGGACAGAATTTGCGGCGGAATACTATTCAGAAGATAATTGGGAGCTACTTAAGGCGAGCCTACTTATCGATGCTACGACAATTTGGAATGCCTATTTGACAGACGAGCTTCGTGTCTTGGCTGGAAAATATGGTCGTGCGCTTTCAGGAACACCACAAGCCATGGAAAAGAAAAAGGCTGCCTTCTATTTGGCACAAGGCCCTTACAATCAAGCTCTAGGACTATGGTATGCAGGTGAAAAATTCTCACCAGAAGCAAAAGCAGACGTTGAAGCCAAAGTGGCAACCATGATTGATGTTTATAAATCACGCCTTCAAACAGCAGATTGGTTGGCTCCTGAGACACGTGAAAAGGCTATTACGAAACTCAATGTCATCACACCTCATATCGGTTATCCAGAAAAACTACCTGAGACATATGATAAGAAGATTATTGATGAGAACTTGTCACTTGTTGAGAATGCACAGAAGTTAGTCGAAATTTCAGTTGCACATAGTTGGAGCAAGTGGAATCAACCTGTTGATCGTAGTGAGTGGCATATGCCTGCCCACATGGTTAATGCTTACTATGATCCACAGCAGAACCAAATTGTTTTTCCAGCAGCTATCCTTCAAGCACCTTTCTATGACCTTCACCAATCGTCATCAGCCAACTACGGTGGTATTGGCGCTGTCATTGCTCATGAGATTTCCCATGCCTTTGACACAAACGGTGCTTCCTTTGATGAGAACGGTAGTCTTAAGAATTGGTGGACTGAAGAGGACTATGCAGCCTTTAAGGAACGTACTGACAAGATTGTTGATCAGTTTGAGGGCTTGGATTCTTATGGTGCCAAGGTCAATGGTAAATTGACTGTTTCTGAGAATGTTGCTGACCTCGGTGGTGTAGCCTGTGCCTTAGAGGCCGCTAAACGAGATAAAGATTTTTCAGTTCGTGAGTTCTTTGTTAATTTTGCGACAATCTGGCGTATGAAAGCACGTGAAGAATACATGCAAATGTTAGCTAGCGTGGATGTGCATGCTCCAGCTAAATGGCGCACCAATGTTATCGTGAGCAACTTCGACGAATTCCACAAGGAATTTGACGTCAAAGAAGGCGACGGCATGTGGCGTGCCCCAGAAGATCGTGTGATTATTTGGTAATAATGATGAAATCTGTCCAAAAATGGATGGATTTCTTTATTTTTGTCGTTGTAAGGGTTTACATAACGACTAGAAAACGCTATAATATACTTGTGTTAAAGCTTGTGAAGTTTTTAACAAGTATTCAAAGGAGTTTCATATGACTAAACAAACTAAAGATGTTCAAACAGTAATTGATGAATTGGCAACAAAGGGTGTTGAAGCCCTTGATGCTATGGCTAACTTTACGCAGGAGCAAGTGGACCATATTGTTCACCAAGCTGCGATTGCTGCCCTAGATAAACACATGTATTTGGCAAAATTGGCCGTTGATGAAACAGGGCGCGGTATTTATGAAGATAAAGCCATCAAGAACATGTATGCTTCTGAATACATTTGGAATAGTATTAAATATGATAAAACTGTAGGCGTTATTGCTGAAGATAAAGAACAAGGCTTGATTTCTATTGCTGAGCCAGTCGGTGTTATCTGTGGGGTTACACCAACAACTAACCCAACTTCAACAACCATTTTCAAAGCACTTATTGCTCTTAAGACACGTAACTCTATCATTTTTGCCTTCCACCCATCAGCTCAAAAATCATCTGCAGAGGCTGCTCGTATTGTTCGTGATGCAGCTATCGAAGCAGGTGCACCTAAGGACTGCATCCAGTGGATTGAAGAGCCATCTATCGAGGCAACTGGTCTTTTGATGAACCATCCTAAGATTGCTACAGTACTTGCGACTGGTGGACCTGGTATGGTTAAGGCTGCTTATTCAACTGGTAAACCAGCGCTTGGTGTAGGAGCCGGAAACGTCCCATCTTATATTGCTGCTGATGCTAAGGTTAAACGTGCTGTCAACGATATCATCGTTTCAAAAACTTTTGATAATGGTATGATTTGTGCTTCTGAACAAGCAGCTATCGTTGATGCAGCTATCTATGACGAAGTTAAGGCTGAATTTGAAGCACATCAATGTGTCATCATTTCTAAAAAAGCTGACATTGCTAAATTGGAAAAAGTTATTCTTAATGAAGCTCGTACAGCTGTAAATGGTGCCATTGTAGGTCACTCAGCTATTGAAATTGCTGAAAAAGCTGGTCTTAAAGTTCCTGCAGGTACAAAATTGCTTTTGGCAGAAATTCCAGATGCAACAATGGAACACCCACTTGCCTTGGAAAAATTGTCTCCAGTACTTGCTCTTATCAAATCTGACGGCGTTGAAGATGGTTTCAAAAAAGCAGAAGGTATGCTCAATTTGGGTGGTCTTGGACACACAGCTGTTATCCACACTGAAAATGAAGAGCTCCAACTCCAATATGGTATCCGCATGAAAGCCTGCCGTGTCTTGGTAAATAGCCCATCAGCTGAAGGTGGTATCGGTAATATCTACAACAACATGATTCCATCATTGACTCTTGGTTGTGGTTCACATGGTCATAACTCAGTGTCACACAATGTTAGCTCATTCGATCTCTTGAATGTCAAAACATTGTCAAAGCGTCGCAATAACATGCAATGGTTTCGCGTCCCACCAAAAATCTTCTTCGAAAAAGATTCAATAACTTACTTGCGTCACACTGAAGCTGAGCGCGTGATGTTGGTTTGTGACCCTGGTATGGTTCAGTTTGGTTATGCAGACTTGGTTAAACGCCAATTGGAACTTAACCGCCACAGACCGGCAGTAGATGTTTTCTCAGATGTTGAGCCAAACCCATCTACTAATACCGTTTATAAAGGTTTGGAACGCTTTGTAGATTTTCAACCAGATGTAATCATCGCTCTTGGTGGTGGTTCTGCAATGGACGCTGCTAAGGCTATGTGGATGTTCTTTGAACACCCAGATGTAAGCTTCTTCGGTGCTAAACAAAAATTCTTGGATATCCGTAAACGTACTTACAAGATTCCTTACGCTCAGAAGACACAATTCATCTGTATCCCAACAACTTCAGGGACAGGTTCAGAAGTAACGTCATTTGCGGTTATCACTGATAGTGAAACTCATATCAAGTACCCATTAGCAGATTATGCTTTGACTCCGGACATTGCTATCGTTGACCCTGCTTTGGTTATGAGTGTACCTGCCAGCGTTACAGCAGATACAGGTATGGACGTTTTGACTCACGCCATTGAATCTTATGTATCAGTCATGGCTAGCGACTATACACGTGGGCTTTCACTTCAAGCGATTAAACTTGTGTTTGAAAATCTTGAACATTCTTACCGCTTTGGTGATGAAGAATCACGTGAAAAGATGCATAATGCGTCAACAATGGCTGGTATGGCCTTCGCCAATGCTTTCCTTGGTATCAACCACTCACTAGCTCATAAGGTTGGTCCTATGTTTGACATTCCACACGGACGTACTAATGCGATTTTGATGCCTCACGTTATCCGTTACAACGGTCGTGATCCTCAAAAACACGCTATGTTCCCTAAATATGACTACTTCCGTGCAGACAAAGATTACGCAGATATCGCTCGTTTCATGGGATGGGGTACTGACAAGCAATCAGATGCTGAATTGGTTGAAGTTTTGGCACAAAAAGTATACGAATTGGGTATTGCCGTTGGTATTGCCATGAACTGGAAGGGACAAGGTGTTACTAAGAAACTTCTTCAAGACACTGCCTATACTTTGGCCGAACATGCTTATGAAGACCAATGTACAACAGCTAATCCGAAAGAACCACTTATTTCAGAATTGAAAGAAATCATCGAAATTGCCTTTGATTATAAAGGATAAGCGATAGACTAAAGTAGCTCTATAGGGGCTACTTTTTTTGCTAGAAACCTTCTATATTAGAGTGTTTATCCAAATTAAAAATAAAGTACTTTCCCGAATAAGATAGAAAAACGCTTTAAGAATTGTTATAATAACCTTACAGCGAGATAAGGAGATTCCTATGACAAAAGAAGAAGGACTTAGTTTGGGTGAAACATCACATCCTCTCAAGTCTCGTGAATTGAAGCCACCAGTGGCTTCTGCAGCAGGAAATAGAGCGACTAATAAGTTTAAAGAGTTTAATGCTGATAGGATGGTGAGTGTTCAATTCAATCCTAGTCAACAAGTAAAAGAATCAAAGGAGCCAGTAACCTCAAAGAATATTGTGGGGATGGTATCAGGTGTGATTGCAGCGATACTCACCATACTTTTGATTGTTTGTCTCGTGATGGGATACCGTTATCGAGCCGCAAGCATTGAGGGCGATTGGACAAGCCCAACCTTTAGTGAGAAAATGTTAGCCACTCTGAAAGATACTGCTAATACTAAGAATAAAGTTAGTAATGCTTTACCACAAGGTCAAGATCTTATCACCGATATCAATACAGTAATAAGTATTACTGACAATAAGGCTCACTTAAAAGTGAGCTTTGTTTACAATCGTAAAGGGCTTTATCAGGCTTACCAGAGTAGAGTTACTGAATTGAAAGGTCAGTACGGCGAGGAGTTCTCGGAGGTTTTTGATAGTTATTCATTGTCAGAAAAAGACTACTATAAACAGTTTGATGAGACAGTGAAGAAAGAACTTCCAAAGAGTTATACCTACGATGCCAAAACCGGTCGTGTCACAACAACTGCTTTTACGGGTGATATTAACCGTTGGGAGCAAACAATCACTGTGGATAAGGCTGGAGATTCAGATGCTTTTAAAAAAGGTGATGTATTAGATTATACGCCTAACAATGGAGGCTTTACTATTAAGGCACACAGTGAATTTGGTGACATTAGCTTTACAAAAAAATAAATAAAAAAGGAAATTAAAGGGGAAGATAAATGACAAGAGCAGAATGGTTGGACTATTTTGAAACGGTAAACGGACGTAAGCCGAGTGTTCAGGAAATGGCGGATGCTTTGAAAGCTGGGGAGTTTGTTAATGAAGCACCGGCTAAAACTGAAGATACAGTTACTACTGAACCTATTAAGGTTGAGGCAGAAATCGTCGAGACAAGTACTAGTCCTCTACCAACTGAAACGGCACCAGTAGTAACAGCAACTGCACCTTCTACGGTTCCTTTTCCAGAAGGACAAGCAGCTATGGCAAATTTGGCTCCTAAAAAACCAATGGATCCCAAAAAGAAAAAACGCATCCTAGTCTCAGTTTTGTCAGCAGTAGTCCTTGTTTTCTTATGTATCGGTGGCTTTATGACTTACCGTTATGTGACAGGTAATATTGATGGCAAATGGTACAGTAGTTCTCTAGGTAGAGAGTATAGCTCAAGCATGTCTGAAAGTTTGACAGACTTGGATAGTAAGGAGCTTGAAAAGTACTTTAAAGATACTGCTGTAACCATGAAAGTAAAGGGTAGCAATGCGAAGGTGACTGCTAGCTATACTTTTGATAAGAAAACCTATATCAAGGACTATCGTGAGAGGGTTCAGAAGTCCTTCTCAGCCTTTGGAGATTTATTTAAAGCCTTCTATGGAGATTCTTTTGAAAACTATTATAGCGAGGAAACCATAGAAAAAGAACTTGATGAAGCTCTTGAAAAAGCTGCGAAAGATAATGGTCAAAAGTATGATTCGAAGACAGGCGAAACAACAACAACCCTTTTCAAAGGGAAGGTTAGTCGCTTGGGACATAAGATGACTGTTACTTCTGTCAACAAAGATGTTGATATCGATGGTCTCAATGTGAAAAAAGGTCAAGAGCTAAAAGTGACTAAAAAAGACAAGAAAGTAACGCTTAGTGGTGATGGTAAATCAAAAGATATTACTTTCTCAACTAAGAATGACACCAAAGATAAATTTTAAAATGACATCCGGAATCGCTATTCCGGATTTTTTCATGTCTTTGAGGGAAGAGAATAAGGTGATATCCGAATGATTTTCTCACGAGTCACAATACGTGTAGAAATATTCTGACAATTATGCTACAATAGAGCCACAGACTATCTAAAAAGAGGATTTACCATGACACTTGTATACCAATCAACACGTGACGAAAATAATAAAGTAACTGCCAGTCAAGCTATTCTTCAAGGTTTGGCAACAGATGGTGGCTTGTTCACACCATTGTCAATACCTGAGGTTGCTTTGGACTTTGATCAATTGAAAGATGCTTCTTACCAAGAAGTTGCTAAATTGGTCTTGTCAGCTTTCTTGGATGATTTTACGGAAGAGGAATTAGATTACTGTATCACAAATGCTTATGACGACAAGTTTGATACAGCTGCTATTGCACCAGTAGTTAAACTTAAGAACCACTACAACCTTGAACTTTTCCATGGTTCTACTATCGCTTTCAAAGATATGGCCCTTTCAATCTTGCCTTACTTGCTAACAACATCAGCTAAAAAGCAAGGTGTTGATAATAAGATTGTTATCTTGACAGCGACATCAGGTGATACTGGTAAGGCTGCTATGGCTGGTTTTGCAGATGTTCCTGGAACTGAAATTATTGTCTTTTATCCAAGAGACGGTGTTTCAAAAATCCAAGAATTGCAAATGACCACTCAAACAGGAGCTAACACTCACGTTATTGCCATTGATGGTAACTTTGATGATGCCCAAACCGATGTGAAACGTATGTTTAATGATGTTGACTTGCGTGAGAAATTGTTGGCTCATCATACGCAATTCTCATCAGCTAACTCAATGAACGTCGGTCGTTTGGTACCACAAGTGGTTTACTATGTATATGCCTATGCGCAGTTGGTTAAGGCAGGTCATATCCAAAACGGAGATAAGGTTAACTTCACAGTACCAACAGGAAACTTTGGTAATATCTTAGCGGCTTATTATGCACGTCAGATTGGTGTTCCTGTTGGCAAATTAATCTGTGCTTCTAATGAAAATAACGTCCTCACAGACTTCTTCGCAACGGGTACTTATGACAAGAAACGTGACTTCAAGGTAACGACAAGTCCTTCTATGGATATCTTGGTATCTTCTAACTTGGAACGTTTGATTTTCCACCTTCTTGGTAATGATGCTGCTAAGACTAAAGAGCTCATGGATGCACTTGTGACTAAGGGCGAGTATACTTTGGCTGGTGCAGATAAAGATATTCTTGATTTGTTTGCAGCAGGTTTTGCAACTGAGGATGAAACAGCTGCTGAAATTAAACGTGTCTATGATGAAAACAAGTATATCGAAGATCCTCATACAGCGGTTGCCTCAGCTGTTTACGAGGCATATGTTCAAAAGACAGATGACCACACCCCTACAGTTATCGCTTCAACAGCTAGCCCATATAAATTCCCACGTGTTGCTATTTCAGCTGTCACTGGTAAAGACAGTGGGGATGATTTCAAAGCAGTAGAAGATTTGCACCAACTTTCAGGTGTAGCTATCCCAGCTGCTGTAGATGGACTTGAACATGCGGAAGTTCGCCATAAAACAGTTGTTGCGGCAGCTGATATGCAAAAAGCAGTTGAAAGCTATCTTGGTGTATAAGAATAAAAAAATAGGAGCTGAGAAATCAGCCCTATTTTTATCAATATAGAAGAGAATATTATGACAGAAACAAAGAAAATTCTAAACATAGCCTTGCCTGCTATGGCCGAAAACCTTCTACAAATGTTGATGGGGGTTGTCGATTCTTACCTAGTGGCCCAGGTTGGTATTGTCGCTATATCGGGGGTTTCCGTAGCCAATAATATCATTACGATTTACCAAGCTATCTTTATTGCTCTAGGAGCCTCAAGTGCCAGTGTCATTGCCAGAAGTTTAGGAAAAGGTGATGTTAAAGCGACTAACCGAGACACTTGGGATGCTATTATTATTACCCTTGCTCTTAGTCTCATCCTTGGTCTACTTTCCATTTTTGGTGGTGGGGCCATTCTTAATCTTTTAGGTACTGAGCAATCTGTGACTCAGGCTGGTAGTCTCTACCTTGCTCTTGTCGGTGGAGGAGTGGTCTTCTTAGCCTTGATGACTACTTTTGGTAACATCCTACGGGCCAAGGGACGGCCTCGTATTTCCATGGTCGTCAGTCTTTTGACCAATGTTCTTAATGCTATTTTATCTTCTTTAGCCATCTTTGTGGGACATTGGGGGATTATTGGGGTAGCTACAGCTACGGTTTTCTCTCGTCTGGTTGGGACAGTGATACTCTGGCAAGCGATGAAACTAGATGTGAAGCAGCTTGAAATTACCAAACCTTTTAATAGAGAGTTGTTGGGGATTGCACTGCCAGCAGCAGGTGAACGACTGATGATGCGTGCTGGAGATGTGGTCATCGTGGCTATTATTGTTACCTTTGGTACAGCCGTTGTCGGTGGTAACGCCATTGGTGAAAACCTCACTCAGTTTAACTATATGCCTGGTATGGGAGTCGCAACGGCTACGGTTATCTTGGTTGCCAATAGTCTGGGTCGAGGGGATAAGACGCAGATGAAGCGTATTATACAAGAGTCTTATTGGATTTCCACCTTCTTGATGGTTCTGGTTTCAGGGAGTATCTTGCTCTTTGGCCAAGGATTATCAGGTCTCTTTACAGATAATAAAGCAGCTATTGCGGCTAGCCAGGTAGTTATTCTTTATTCTTTCCTTGGGAATCCTGTGACCTCGGGGACTCTAGTCTACACAGCAGTTTGGCAAGGTCTTGGTAAGGCTAAGATGCCTTTCTATGCAACAACTATTGGGATGTGGATTATCCGAATTTTCTCAGGATATTTCCTTGGGGTGAGTCTGGGAATGGGTCTTGCGGGTGTTTGGATTGCAACCGTTGTTGATAATGTATGGCGTGCGGTCTTCCTCTATGTGATGTACCGTCGTTATCTCATAAAGAGAAAGTTTTAACGATAAATATTGAGGAGATACTCTTATTCAAAGGGTATCTTCTTCTTATTTTTTACAAGTAAGCTCGAATATGGTAAAATAAGCTGATAAAAACTTTTTGAGGTAGTAATTATGACTGTAAAAATCAATACAAAAGATGGTCAAATCGAATTGTCAGATGATGTCATCGCAACAGTAGTTGGCGGTTCAGCAACAGAAATTTTTGGCGTTGTCGGTATGGCAAGTAAGAGTGCTATCCGAGATAATTTTCAAGCACTTCTTGGAAAGGAAAACTACGCAAAAGGAGTTGTCGTGAAATCTACTGATGCAGGTATCACTGTGGATGTTTACACTGTTATGAGTTACGGTGTTAAGATTAGTGAGGTTTCAAAAAATATTCAAGAACGTGTGAAATTTAATCTTGAGAATCAACTCGGTATCAAGGCTGAAACAGTAAATGTTTACGTTCAAAATATTAAAGTCGTAGGAGAAAACTAGTGTCTAAAATTACAACAAGCTTGCTTCAGGAGATGGTCCAAGCGGCAGCAACACGTTTAGGTAAGCAAGCAGAATATGTGAATTCACTCAATGTCTTCCCAGTACCAGATGGAGATACTGGAACAAACATGGGAATGACTATGGATAACGGAGCCAAAGCTGTCGCAGATCAATCAGCTTCAACAGTTGGTGAAGTTGGTCAGATTTTATCTAAAGGTCTTTTGATGGGTGCCCGTGGTAACTCGGGTGTTATCACATCACAATTGTTCCGTGGATTTGGTCAAAGTATCAAGGATAAAACGGAACTTGACGGCCAAGATTTAGCTCATGCCTTCCAAGCAGGTGTTGAAGTTGCTTATAAAGCAGTTATGAAACCTGTCGAAGGAACAATCCTTACAGTATCACGTGGTGCAGCTTCAGCAGCGATTAAGAAAGCTGAATCTACAAATGATGCTGTTGAGGTTATGCGTGCAGCTCTCGATGGAGCTAAAGCTGCTTTGGCTAAGACACCAGAGATGCTTCCAGTTTTGAAAGAAGTTGGTGTGGTAGACTCAGGTGGTCAAGGTTTGGTCTTCATTTATGAAGGTTTCTTGTCAGCCCTCACAGGTGAGTATATCGCTTCAGAGGACTTCCAAGCGACACCTGCTACGATGACAGAGATGATTAATGCAGAACACCATAAGTCAGTTGCTGGTCATGTTGCAACAGAAGACATTACCTTCGGTTACTGTACGGAAATCATGATTGGTCTCAAACAAGGTCCGACTTATGTGAAAGACTTTGACTATGAAGAGTTCCAAAATTACTTGAGTAACCTTGGGGATTCTCTTCTTGTGGTTAACGACGATGAAATTGTAAAAGTTCACGTCCATACAGAGGATCCAGGTCTTGTCATGCAAGAAGGTCTTAAATATGGGGCTCTTGTTAAAGTTAAGGTTGACAACATGCGTAACCAACACGATGCACAAGTTCAAAAAGAAGAAGCTATCCAAGCTGCACCTTCTGCTCCTAAAGACTTTGCCCTTATTGCAGTTGTTGCTGGAGATGGACTTGCAGATATCTTCAAATCACAAGGTGTTGACTATGTGATTTCAGGTGGTCAAACAATGAACCCATCAACAGAAGATATTGTTAAGGCTATTGAACAGGTCAATGCTAAGAATGTAATCATCTTGCCAAACAATAAAAACATCTTTATGGCAGCGCAATCAGCTGCTGAAGTAGTAGATGTCAATGCGGCTGTTGTTGAAACACGTACAGTTCCACAAGGATTTACAAGTTTGCTCGCTTTTGATCCTAGCCAAAGTATCGAAGCTAATGTTGAAGCTATGACAGCTAGTCTTTCAGATGTAACAAGTGGTAGCGTGACATTGGCGGTACGTGATACAACTATTGATGGTCTTGAGATTCATGAAAATGATATCCTTGGTATGGTGGATGGTAAGATTCTTGTGTCTACACCAGATATGGACCAAGCCCTTCTTGACACCTTTGACAAGATGATTGACGAAGACAGTGAAATTGTTATGATTTACGTCGGCGAAGAAGGTAATCAAGAACAAGCTCAAGCACTTGCGGAAAAATTGGAAGAGGCTCACGAAGATATCGAAGTTGAAATCTTCCAAGGAGACCAACCAGTTTATCCATACCTCTTCAGTGTTGAATAATTTTGAATAATCATTTAGGAAGTCTTAGGGCTTCCTTTTTGTTTTGTCAGTTTTGATATAGCAGGGATATCTTTTTGGAATTACAAAAATATTCTGAAAATTCCTTGACATTACTTTCCAAAGTGGTAACATATGTTGTAAGAAATTTTATAGATTGAAGGTAACATCATGAGAAGTGATATGATCAAAGTTGGTGTTGATAAGGCACCAGCACGTGGACTTTTGTATGCGACTGGGCAAGTTAAATCTGCCAATGACATGCAAAAGCCCTTCATTGCTATTTGTAACTCTTATATTGATATTGTTCCAGGGCATGTTCACTTGCGTGAATTAGCAGATATTGCCAAGGAAGCTATCCGTGAGGCTGGCGGTATTCCTTTTGAGTTTAATACCATTGGTGTGGATGATGGGATTGCCATGGGGCATATTGGGATGCGTTACAGTCTTCCATCTCGTGAATTGATTGCCGATTCTGCAGAAACAGTTATTAATGCCCACTGGTTTGACGGGGTTTTCTACATTCCTAACTGTGATAAGATTACACCAGGGATGATTTTGGCGGCCATGCGTACTAATGTGCCAGCAGTATTTTGTTCTGGTGGCCCTATGAAGGGTGGCGTTGACATGACTGGTCACCAAGCGACGCTATCAAGTTTGTTTGAAGCTGTAGGTACCTATCAGGCTGGAGATATGAGCAAGGAAGAGCTCGATTATTTGGAGAAAAATGCTTGTCCAACTTGTGGTTCATGCTCAGGAATGTTTACCGCTAACTCAATGAACTGTTTGATGGAAGTTTTGGGCCTTGCCCTTCCAGGTAACGGTACTATCCTAGCCGTTTCAGATGAACGCCGTGAATTGGTTCGTCAAGCAGCCACAAAATTGATGGATAACATCAAAAATAATGTTCGCCCACGTGATATTGTGACCAAAGAAGCCATCGATGATGCGTTTGCTTTAGATATGGCCATGGGTGGTTCAACCAATACTGTTCTTCATACGCTTGCTATTGCGCGTGAGGCCGGTATTGACTATGATCTTAAAGACATTAACGAGATTGCCAAGAAGACACCTTATCTCTCTAAAATTGCACCTTCAAGTGTTTACACTATGCATGATGTCCATGAAGCTGGTGGTGTTCCAGCCATTATTAATCAGTTGATTAAAAAAGGAGCCATTAAGGGTGATCGTATTACAGTTACTGGTAAGACTTTGAAAGAAAACGTAGCTGGTGCTGAAATCAAAAATGAAGAAATTATCCATCCAATTGAGCATCCTATCTCACCAGTTGGTGGTTTGTCTATCCTTTACGGAAATATTGCTCAGGATGGAGCGGTTATCAAGGTCGGTGGTGTAGATCCGTCTGTTAAAACTTTCCGTGGTAAAGCTATTTGTTGTGATTCACAAGATCAGGCCCTTGAGTTGATTGATAATGGAACAGTTAAGAAGGGCCATGTCGTTGTCATTCGTTACGAAGGTCCTCAGGGTGGACCCGGTATGCCAGAAATGTTGGCACCAACTTCTAAGATTGTCGGACGCGGTCTAGGTAAGGATGTGGCACTGATTACGGATGGTCGTTTCTCAGGAGCTACTCGTGGTATTGCTATTGGTCACGTTTCTCCAGAAGCAGCAGAAGGTGGTAATATCGCCCTAATCGAAGATGGCGATGAAATCGTGATTGACCTACCAAATCGTACCCTTGATCTGCTTGTCGATGATGGAACTCTTGAAGAACGTCGTAAACATTTGAAACCTTTCAAATCAAAAATTTCAAGTGGTTGGTTGCGTCGCTATACAGCCTTTGCTAAATCAGCCAATGTCGGCGGGACTTTGATGAGTGACGAAGAATTCGAAGAACGTAAAGCAGAACGTCAAGCACAAGAAAAAAACTAAGAACATTCTTTCCGAAGAGTTTGTGATATTTTTCTCCGAAACCCTTGCAAATTTGGTTAAAAATGTTATCATAGTATACAAGGTTTTGAATTTTTAGACAATTCGAAAAAAACAACTACTAAAGGAGGTCCATGTGAAGAAAATTGAACTTGAAGAAGCACGCTCTGGTGCTGATTTAATTCTAGATACACTTCTTGAACTTGGGATTTCAACTATCTTTGGATATCCTGGCGGAGCGGTTCTTCCTTTGTATGATGCTATTTACAAAAATGACAAGATTAATCATATCTTATCTCGTCATGAGCAAGGAAGTCTGCACGAAGCTGAAGGTTATGCCAAATCAACTGGTAAACTCGGTGTTGCTCTTGTAACGAGTGGTCCTGGTGCCACTAATGCTATTACAGGGATTGCAGATGCTATGAGTGATAGCGTACCTCTCCTAGTCTTTACTGGTCAGGTCGCAACACCAGGTATTGGTAAGGATGCCTTCCAAGAGGCTGACATTGTCGGAATTACCATGCCGATTACAAAATACAATTATCAGATTCGCGATACAGCTGATATTCCTCGTATTATTAGGGAAGCGGTTCATATTGCAACAACTGGCCGACCTGGTCCAGTTGTTATCGACCTCCCTAAAGATGTCGTAGCTAAGGAAACAGCCTTCATCAACAATCCTGAAATTAATCTTCCAAGTTACCAACCGACGCTAAGACCAAACGAAATGCAAATCAAGAAAATCTTGAAGCAGTTGGGTAAAGCTAAAAAGCCGGTTATTGTAGCTGGAGGTGGGGTGTCTTATTCTGAATCTGCTAAGGAGCTAGTTGCTTTTGCAGAACGCTACCAAATCCCAGTTGTTACAAGTCTTTTAGGACAAGGGACAATTGCTACTAGTCATCCCCTCTTCTTGGGTATGGGTGGTATGCACGGTTCATATGCAGCTAACATTGCTATGACCGATGCTGACTTTATGATTGCTATTGGTTGTCGTTTTGATGACCGTTTGACAGGTAATCCTAAAACATTTGCTAAGAATGCCAAGGTTGTCCATATTGATGTAGATCCAGCTGAGATTGGTAAAATTATTGCAGTGGACCTTCCAGTTGTTGGTGATGCCAAGCAAGCTCTTGAAATGCTCTTAGCAGAACCAGTGGTTAAGAATAACACTGAAAAATGGATTGAAAAAGTTACAAAAGACAAAGAGCGTGTACGTTCTTACGATAAGAAAGAACGTATGGTACAGCCTCAGGCAGTTATCGAGCGTATCGGTGAATTGACTAAGGGTGACGCGGTTGTTGTTACTGACGTTGGTCAACATCAAATGTGGACAGCTCAGTATTATCCATACCAAAATGAGCGTCAATTGGTGACCTCAGGTGGTCTTGGAACAATGGGATTCGGTGTCCCAGCAGCAATTGGTGCTAAAATTGCTAATCCTGATAAAGAAGTTATCCTCTTTGTTGGTGATGGTGGTTTCCAAATGACGAATCAAGAATTGGCTATCTTAAATATTTACAAGGTGCCAATCAAGGTTGTTATGTTGAATAACCACTCACTTGGTATGGTACGTCAATGGCAAGAGTCCTTCTACGAAGGGCGTACATCAGAGTCTGTCTTTGATACCCTTCCAGATTTCCAATTGATGGCTCAAGCTTACGGCATTAAGTCTTATAAGTTTGATAATCCAGAGACAATTGATCAGGATTTGGAAGTTATCAAGGAAGACGTGCCAATGTTCATCGAGGTGGATATCTCTCGTAAAGAGCATGTCTTGCCAATCGTTCCGGCTGGTAAGAGTAATCACGAAATGTTGGGGGTGAAGTTCAATGCGTAGAATGTTAACAGCTAAACTTCAGAACCGTTCAGGTGTCCTTAACCGCTTCACAGGTGTTCTTTCACGACGTCAAGTTAACATTGAAAGTATCTCTGTAGGGGCTTCTGAGGATCCTAACGTTTCACGTATTACGATTATTATTGATGTGAATTCTCAAAATGAAGTGGAACAAATCATCAAACAGCTTAATCGTCAGATTGATGTGATTCGCATCCGTGATATCACGGATCAGCCACACTTGGAACGTGAAGTTATCCTAGTTAAGGTATCAGCACCAACCTCTAAACGTGCTGAAATCTTGGCGATTATTCAACCTTTCCGTGCTTCGGTGGTTGATGTGGCACCAAGCTCTATCACTATCCAGATGACTGGTGATGCTGAAAAGAGCGAGGCGCTTCTACGAGTTATTCGTCCTTACGGAATCAAGAATATCGCTCGTACGGGTGCTACTGGATTTACCCGTGATTAAAAAATCCAACTTAAATTTGTTAACCCAGCCTTAAAAAGGCAATAAATTATTTTTTTTAGAAAAGAGACATATTACTATGGCAGTTCAAATGGAATATGAAAAAGACGTAAAAGTAGCAGCACTTGACGGTAAAAAAATCGCCGTTATCGGTTACGGTTCACAAGGTCATGCGCATGCACAAAACTTGCGTGATACAGGTCACGATGTGATCATCGGTGTTCGTCCAGGTAAATCATTTGATAAAGCTAAGGAAGATGGTTTTGATACTTACACAGTAGCAGAAGCAACTAAATTGGCTGATGTTATCATGATCTTGGCTCCAGACGAAATCCAACAAGAACTTTACGAAGCAGAAATTGCTCCAAACCTTGAAGCTGGTAATGCTGTTGGTTTCGCACACGGATTTAACATCCACTTCGAATTCATCAAAGTTCCTAAAGATGTTGATGTCTTCATGTGTGCTCCTAAAGGACCTGGTCACTTGGTACGTCGTACATTTGAAGAAGGTTTTGGTGTTCCTGCACTTTACGCAGTATACCAAGATGCTACAGGTAACGCTAAAGACATCGCTATGGACTGGTGTAAAGGTGTTGGTGCAGCACGTGTTGGTCTTCTTGAAACAACATACAAAGAAGAAACTGAAGAAGATTTGTTTGGTGAACAAGCAGTTCTTTGTGGTGGTTTGACTGCCCTTATCGAAGCTGGTTTTGAAGTCTTGACTGAAGCTGGATATGCTCCAGAATTGGCTTACTTTGAAGTGCTTCACGAAATGAAATTGATCGTTGACTTGATCTACGAAGGTGGATTCAAGAAAATGCGTCAATCAATTTCAAACACTGCTGAATTCGGTGACTACGTATCAGGTCCACGTGTTATCACTGAACAAGTGAAAGAAAATATGAAAGCAGTTCTTGCTGACATCCAAAACGGTAAATTCGCTAACGACTTCGTTAACGACTACAAGGCTGGACGTCCAAAACTTACTGCTTACCGTGAAGAAGCTGCTAACCTTGAAATCGAAAAAGTTGGTGCTGAATTGCGTAAAGCAATGCCATTCGTTGGTCAAAACGACGACGACGCATTCAAAATCTATAACTAATGTGATAGTCTCGAAAACCAGCCTAGTGCTGGTTTTTTT